>CANEXR010000087.1 GCA_947443815.1 Flavobacteriaceae bacterium
ATTCTTAACTCAGTATTTACAATATTTTGCTTTGTTACTTCAATTTGCCTGTATAATTTTTCAAGAGTGAAAAATTGTTCTGTAATCGCTAATTTAATTTCGGCTTCAGTCATTTTAACTGCAGCATTTTGAATCTGAGTTACAAGTTGCTGTTTATCAATTTGATTGTTAATAAGTCCTCCATTATATAAAGACATTCCAGCCACTATATTAGCTGAAGCCTGATAATCAAAATATTTTACCGTAACACTTTCACCAAAAAAACCATCATAAATTTTTGGATTTCCAATATAACTGAATGCTGTATTTAAACCTACCCTAGGTGCTTTGGCAATTTTGGTTTGATTTAGATTTTCATTAGCAATAGCAACATCAGTATGAGCCATTTTTAGTTGGCGATTATTTTGAAGACCTAATTCAATAGCTCCATCAAGTTGAATTATTTTAGTATTTGAGTCGGAATTCTGTTGACTATATCCAATTTCCATTACAAAACAAAGGAATATCAGAAATGTATATTGGGTTTTAAAAACTTTTAAGATGAAATAATTCATTACTTTATTTTTCTAAATATTACTGATAAAAGACCTTCTAAATATTTTTATAAATTAGTTTATTTCCATTTAAAAAAAAGATCTTTAATCGTTTTGTGCCCTAAAACTCTTGAAAGTTCTTTGATAGCAAAAAATGGAATAAAACAAGTAAAAAGAATTAATAACCTCGCAAAATATTCATAAGTCCCAAGATGGTGGCTTAAAATATCAATCGCCCCTTGAAGAGACGATGTTTTAAAATAACCAATTACAAATTCCTCTAAAGCATTAAAGAAAACCAAGCAAAACGTGAAAAGTAGCGTTTTATATAATGTCACAATCGACAAATTAGCATTTATCGTTTTTTTACCCATTTTAGTCATTCCAATTATAGAAACTACTTTTCCTAGAACAAAAGCATTAAAAAAAGCAGTACCATATTCTTCAAAATCAATTTCATATTGTGCTAAAATTAATCTTTTATAGGAAATAAATACCCCAAAATAAATGGACAAATACAATACATTAACCCAGTATTCAATAAATTCTTCTTTGAATTTTTCTTTAAAGCTTTTTTTTTGCGGTGCTGTGGCTACGTCTGTCATAATTTTAATTATTTTAAAAACTAGAAATTTATTTGATAAATTATTTCTTATTCGAATTATAATTGTTGCTATCAAAAATCTGAACAACTGTTAACAAACATACGAGTATTTTAACACTTTAACAATAAGAATAGTACTTGAATTAAAAAGTTTCTCCAGCATTTAAATAAAATCCTTTTGATTTACGCCCCCAACCATAATTTAAAAGCAAATTAGTTCGAGTGGCTTTATCTAATAAAATGCGTAAACCTATTCCAACTGCCGGTTGAATGTATTCAAAAAGTGAGAGGTTTCTATCTTTATCTGATGTTGAGGTAAAATTTGCAAAAATTGTCCCACTCAATAATTGGTTACAAGAAATTGGGAAACGGTATTCTGTTTCAACATTAACTAAATTAAACCCCCGAAATAATCCCTGAGTATACCCTTTCCCACTGCGGCTGCGTTGATCACCACCTATAATTGGCAAATTTAAATACGGTAATTTTCCACTTGTCAAAAACTGACCAAAAGCCCAAAAACTTAAAACATGTTGATTATTCGTCTTACTTAAAGATTTAAAATACCTAAATTCAGTATATAAAACAGTACTTGCAGCTTGATTTTTATTAAATGAAGGATTAATACGATAATTTAAATTAGCAAACCAACCTTTATTTGCATTAATTTGATTGTCCCTGGAATCATAAACTAAATTAAGACTTAGACCGTTTACATAATATTCTTTATCACTAAATCCATATCTTTTACTGTAATTGTAATGAGCTGTAAATTGTTGTTTAGAAACATCTAAGTTTTCATCAATTATTTTTGAATAACCATCTAAATGCAATCCCGTTCCAACATAAAAATCAGTGCCCACATTCCATGAAATAGTTTGATGAAACTTAAAATAATTAAATTTCATAGGTTCTCTGAGACTTCCCAAATTAAAATTATCATCGTTTTTCGGAATTATATCTGTCCCCAAACCATAATTGTCTTGAGAAAAAATATAATACCGCCAATCACCGCTTAAAAAAATTTTGTTATCATTCAAAAGCAAAGTATTTTTTGCATTAACTAATAATTGTTTTTTAGTAGTGTAGGTTGTACTCAAATTAATAGAAGAATATTTGTCTTTTTTTCCTTTACCTTTAAAAGTATATTGGGCTACACCTCCATAAACAAATCCTGTTGCGGGTTGAGAGCCTACAACTGGTATCACAAGAAAAAAAGAATTCTTTACTGGCTTAATAACCAATAAAGAATCCCTTTTTTTAAAAACATCTGCTATTGATTTAACAATACAACTATCTGAAGCGGATTGTGCTATACTGTTGCATTGACATAGAAAAAAAAACACCATAAAAGTATAAAAACGTTCAGAATCTTTCATATACAAATATTTATGCTGTTCGTTTATTGTTGATTTTTTTATAGAACAAATAAATGGTCTTTGAACATAGCATTTGTAGTAATTTTAGCAAAATCAATAGCTATTTTATCCGTACTTTTTTTCAATTTTGCACTCAATGGGTAACTCCATTGCATCGCTTTTGAAGCTCTGTTATAAAAACTAGCAGTTACTTTAACTGTATTTACTGTTTTAGCTCCACCAGCAAGAGGAACATTGGTTCCTAAGAATCCACCAAAAATACCGACTCTTACTGGTATCCCAACACTAGCATTTAGCGCTGGCCCATTTTTATATTCGGTATTGGTTGCTATAACTTTATAAACCAATAACGCATCTATTTCTAAAGCATCCGCTTTTGACATAAAAGCTTCTTCAGTTACCAAATCAGTATCAACAATATTTGAATAAGCTACTATTGCCACAATACCTTGTTCTCCGAAAAATTTAACTGTAGCATCCTCAATTTGTCGTTTGACTAAATCGTCTGTAGTTTTAGCTAAAACTAATACTTTTCGATATTTTTCAGGTTTATATTCTGTCGATTTCCATGACGACTGTGCAAATGAAAAACTTTGGACTAAAATAATTATTAACAAAGAAAAAAAATATTTTTTCATTTTTGAGGTATTAAATTATTTGCAAACTGATTTTGACTTGCCTATCAGTATTTAAATATTTGCTCTATTTTATTTCTGAATTAAAATAAAAAAAGTTTAAAATTAGCTTAATTAATTTATCGCGTTTTTATAAAGCACACCATCTTTTATAATTAAAATAAAGTTTTTTTCGGGATCCCCCATTAAGTCTAAATTTTTTAATGGATTTCCATCAATCAATATCATATCAGCATACGCACCTTCTTCAATGACACCCAGTTTTCCAGCTCTATATGGGCTTCTTTTTCCTGAAAAAGCAAGAAGTTCTCCATTATCATGTGTAATCATCTTCAATACTTCAAATGGAGTAAACCATTTACTCATTGCAGGAATAGTAGCTGTTTGCTTAGCATTTGCAGATGGGTCAAACAACAGATCAGTTCCCCAAGCAAGTTTCAATTTGTATTTTTTAACCGAAGAATAAATACGGTCGGTTCCTGCAGCTACGTCATATTTTTTTTGTTTTTGTTCAGCATTAGAACCAGCTCTCGTAGTACTATCAAGAGGTTGCATACTCAACCAGATTTGTTTTTCACCAATTAATTTAAGCGTTTCATCATCCAATAAGTGTCCATGTTCAATGCATTTTACACCAGCTGTTATAGCTTTCCGAACGGCTCTTGGTGTATAGGCATGAACAGCAACATAAGTACCCCAATCTTCAGCAGCTTCTACAGCCGCACGTAATTCTTCTTCTGTAAATTGACTTACATCCAAAGGGTCAAATACTGATGAAACACCACCACCTGCTGTAAGTTTAATTTGAGAAGCTCCCTTTTTTAAGTTTTCTCTAACTGCTACTAGAACTGCATCTTTACCATCGGCAATTGTCGCACCACCAATTATTTCTGAATGGTGCAAATGCCCATCTAATGAAACTGGCCTTTCATTTATATTTCTAAAATCACCATGCCCAGAAGTCTGAGAAATGATAGAGCCACTTGGCCATATTCTTGGTCCTTTTATTATACCTTCATCAATTGCTTTTTTTAATCCAAAGGATGGGCCTCCTAAATCCCTTACAGAGGTAAAGCCACGCAAAAGAGTATTACTAGCCTCGTTTCCAGACTTAATAAATGCATATCCTGGCTCTCCAGTCATAAGATCTTCCAATGTATTTGCCGTCATAATGGAATGCCAATGTGCGTCAATAAGTCCGGGCATTAAAAATTTACCTTTTCCATCAATAATTTTAGTATTTGCACTTTTATCTGTATAAATAGGACCTGTCGAAATTTTACTAATCAAATTATCAACAATAAGAACATTACCAACAATTGTTTTTTCATCTTTTCCATTAAAAATTTGAACATTATTAATAAGAACAGATGTAGTTTGTCCTGTTACTAAATAACTACAGAAAATTAAAATAAAAATTGTTATTTTTTTCATACTTCTTATTTTTTATAAATTGATTTTCCTTGTTTAAACGTTTCTACAACTTTGATGTCTTTCAATTTCATTGGTTCAATTTTTAAAGGATTTTTATCTAAAATAACTAAATCTGCTAACTTCCCAACTTTTAGTGACCCTTTAGAATTTTCTTCAAAATATTGATAAGCTACATTTGTTGTAATTGCTTGTAATGCTTGGTAAGGTGAAATTCTTTCTTCAGCACCTATAACTACTCCGTTTCTTGAAATACGGTTTACTGCAGACCAAATGACAAACATTTGATCAATAGGTACAACATTAAAATCGGTGTGATTTGTTGGTCTCAATCCTTTTGAAATGGCAGTTTTCATTGGGCTTATAAAAGAAGCTTGCTCAAATCCCCTTAGCTTAATATGAGTATCTGCAAAGAAATAAGTATGTTCTGTATAAAATGATGGAATCAGTTTATATTCAAAAAATTTATCTAATTGATCCTTACGAATAAATTGTGCATGTATAATGGTTGTTCTTCTATCTTTTGTTGGATTTCCAGCAGAAGCATATTCATGAGCTTTAATACACATATCAATAGCGGCATCACCATTGGCATGAAAGGTAGATTGCAGACCTGCATCATATATACGTTTTAACAATTGATTAGCTATATTCTGATTAAAAGAAGGTTCTCCATGCCAATTTTTTTCTCCACCTGGACCATCTGTCAAATAAGGTTTAGTAAAATAAGCTGTTCTTCCTTGTGGTGATCCATCAACCGTTATTTTTATACCTCCTAATTTAAAATGATTGTTGTATTTACCAAAATCTTTAGGTGGATGCACTTTGAATAAGGTATCCATTTCTGTGAATAATGGATACGAAATAACATCGATAAATAATTTATTTTCTTTGGCTCCTCGCTCTAAAACAGAAACCTCAGCCATGTGGGTTGCTCCTTCTTGTGCAGTAGTAACTCCTGCAGCTGCATACAACATTTGCCCTTCTTTCAATTGTGCCAGTTGTTCTTCTTCGGATGGTTTTGGCATAGCCGCAAAAATAGGCAAATATGACATTTCCATAATCAAACCGTATGGTTCATTGGTTCCTGGTTTTCTAACAATAATTCCACCTTCAACCGTTTTAGTATCTGAATTAATATGAAATTTTTCCATCGCTTTCGAATTCAGGACGACTCCATGCATCGATACATGAATTACAATAACGGGATTGTTCGGAAATGCTTTATCTAAATCATCACGATTTAATAATACACCATTAGGCATCGCATTATCATCATAACCATACCCAAAAATAGTCTCTCCTGCTGGAATATTTTTATCTACTTTAATTTTTTGCAATGCTTTGATAATCCCGGCAACACTATTTCCTTCTCCTGCTGGAGCTGGCTGACAGTTAGCTTGTGACCCCATTGCCAGTGAACTCATAAAATGACTATGAGGATCAATAAATCCTGGCAACATTGTTTTTCCTTCTAAATCTTTCATTTCGGTTTTATCGCCATGAAATTTTTCAGCTTCAGTTTTTGTTCCAACAAATATAATTTTTCCTTCTTTAACAGCAATTGCTTCTGCATATTGCGCATCATTTCCTTCCATTGTTATGATGTCTCCTCCAAAATAAATCGTATCGGCCGGATTAAGAACTTCTTTTTTATTACAACTTATTAAAGCTAATAAAAGGACTATTGTTAATGTTTTTTTCATCTTTATTTTGTGATTTATTCAAATTTTATTGTTTTACTGGAAATGATTTTCCTTCGTAAACGGTTTCTAAAATTTTTATATCTTTTAGTTTTATAGATTCAATTTTCATTGGATTTTCTTGTAGAAGAACAAAATCTGCTTTTTTACCAACCTTAATACTTCCGATCACATCATCCATACGCAATACAAAAGCTGCATTCGAAGTAATCCCTTGCAAAGCATTATAAACAGGAACTTTTTCTTCTGGCGCTAATAAATTGCCATCGGCTGTTACTCTATTTGCGGCTACCCATGCCAAAAGTAATGGTTGTAGTGGTGCCATTGTAAAATCGGTATGCAAAGCAAATGGTACTTTGTTTTTAAGTAATGAACCTAGTCGTACTAATTCCGAACCTCTTTCTTTGCCTAGAATTTTATCGCCTGAAAATTTATCACCCATGGCAAATAAATAATAGGGATTAGCCGATACAACAGCTCCTAAATCGGCAATCCTTTTGGCTTGTTCTACTGATGATTGTCCAAAATGTTCAATAGTTAAACGATGGTCTTTCTTTGGGTTTTCTTTTTGCAAGATTTCCAATTCGTCCAAAATAGCCGTCAAACCTCCACTTCCATTACAATGAATATGAATTGTATAACCTGCATCCCACCAAAATCGCATTGTTTTGTGCAAACGTTCTGGCTGCATAATCCATTCCCCATGATGGCCATCATTATACCCTGGTGCTTCCACTTGAAAAGCTTGACCAAAAAAAGCGCCATCAGAAAATAATTTGATACTATGCCCAATAACCATATGTGGCGATTTTTTCTTCTCTAATTCTTTTACTATAGTTAAAGTCTTTTCACCGTCTCCATTTATAACGCCTAAAGTATTTAGGTCAGGTGTATAGTGTATTCGGAATGGTGTGTTGGGGTCATCCAAAATTGTTGCAGTCATTTTGAAATCAGTTTCTATACTGCCAGATGAGCCTAATGCCATGTCTCCAACGGTTGTAATTCCACCAAGATGCACTACAGCACTGAATTTTTTCATGGCTTCTTTCATCACTTTTTCGTCCATTAAATAGGGTGCTAATTTAGGTAATGCCACCGAGAAGAAACCTGCTTCCACAAATCGTCCTCTTTTGTAATCAATTTGGCTATTTCCTTTGGTATCGGCTTCTGTAATTTTAAATTTCTTAAGAGCAGCCGTATTAAAAAACATTTCGTGTGCCGAATATTGCCATATTACAATAGGCCGTGTAGTCGAAATAGAATCAAGTTCAGCACGTGAAATACTGCCGTGAAAAGGTTCCATATATCCCCAAACAATCAAATGTTCCAAAGGATCTTTCAAGTCTTTATCATATTCAATCACTTTGTCTATAAAGGGTTTATGTCCACGAATGGCCGCAACTTTTCCCCAAGGAAAATTCCAATCAAATGGCGATGCAAATTTGGTATTTAAAATAACTGATCCCAGAATAGGATGCAAATGAGGGTCAATAAATCCTGGCATCATGGTTTTGCCTTCTAAATCTTTCATATCAGTGGTATTTCCATGAAATTTTTCTGCATCAGATTTTGTCCCACTAAAAATAATCTTTCCATCTTTGATTGCTACCGCTTCTACATAAGTAGGTTTTTCCCCTTCCATTGTTAAAATATCACCTCCAAAATAAATACTATCTGCTGGATTGGTAACTTCTTTTTTGCAGCCCACTAAAGTGAACAGAAGAAAAATAATGATTATGTTTTTCATATAAAAATTGTTAATTATGTGATTGTTTTATAAATAAATTGTGCCACCAAGTCGCAAAATATGAACGTCAGTTGTGAAGTTAGGTCCCCAATATGCATTTACTTTAAATTTATTAGGAACAATAATGCGATTCAAGTTTACTTCACCAGACCAAATTGATTTCCATTCCCCATTTACATTTAAAAAAGTGGGGGTTGGATTAACAAATAAAAACGTCTTTTTATTAATACTGTAGCTTGCATTAAACTGTAAACCAATACCATTACCTGAGTATTTGAATTCCTCTGGAATTAAATTTGTATTAGGCTTAGTTATATGAACTAAACTTACACCAGGAAAAAGAGATAACTGCTTTGTAAGCACTAATCCAAAAACAGAGCCTGCTGCAAACGACCAATTACTAGTTCCTAATCCATCAGCATATTTACCAGATGGTATACTTACATCTGCAAAAGGTACTATTGCAATAAATGATTTTGTGATATTACGTTTTACAGCTGCAAAATAACGAACTCGTATATCGCTTAAACCAAATTTATTTGTTCCATCATTATACAGTAAAGGTATTTCGAATAATAAAAGATTATCCGGATTAAATGCTTTTTGAACATTGATTCGGACACCATAACGATCTATTGATTCTCCACTTTGGTATTCGAATGCTGCATTTACTTGTGTGTAAAGATTAGTTGGTTTTGTGGGGTCAATCTCTTTTTTCTCAGATGCTTCCTGAGCTTTTAGTAACATTGAGAATAACATAAAAAAACTTAAAATTCCAATTGATTTTTTCATTTGTTTTCATTATTTATTAAATCTCTGACTTCAAAGATTCTATTTTTTCTTTAACAATTTCTAAAACTGCTTTTTTAGCAAATGACAAGAGAACTAATGCTATTCCCGTAAACAAAACTTGTAAGCCTAATAAAGTACTAACTCCAACGGCTCCTGTTCCTAAATTAAAAAACATCATTACTGCGGCTATTACCGAAAATAACCCTACTACTATCATTAACCATCCAAAAGAGTTTTTAGTCTTCAATAACCAACCTGATTGAATAAGCTTAAATCCTGTTATTAACATCCAAAAAGCAAATACCATTGTTATCGTTTTCATCGTAACCACCAGATTCATTAGCAACACTATACCAAATCCAACTGAGAAAATACTCCACAAAAGAGACATTTCTTCTTTCTCTGTAGCATCAGCAAAAAACCAAGTTACTATGCCAATAATCCCAGCACTTATAACCAAAACCCCAAACCAAAAAGAAAGCGCCGCCAAAACAATTACAGGATTATTAAAAATATAAATACTTAAAATAATTAATAAAATTCCTTGAAGGAGAATAAGCCACCATTTTCTAAATAATAATTTCATCATAATTTTTTGTTTTTATTTATTACTATTTTATTTTAAAAGATTATAAAAATATTGATTTTCATAGCAAATCAAGCTAAAAATCATTTCTTAAGAATATATTTTTCAGCTAAAGCTCCTGCTATTTCTTTACCACCCATATCGAGTTGTATCAATTTATTTTCTTTAACTTTATACTGATTTGGACTTCCTTTCATATCATTTAATGATATCACTGAGCCTGTAACATCCCAGCTAAAAGTACCCTTTTTTTCAAAAACAGTTAGGTCTTTTTTTCCTAAATATTTTGTTTTTAATATAAAAGTCAAATCTTTATTTAAGGAAATTTCAGTGTCAATTCCTTCACAATCAGCACAAGGCGTTACTCCTTTATAGACTCCATACCAATCCAATGCATTTTGAGAATTGTGAATATCCATTGCATTAGTGTCAACTTGCGATGTATCCGTAACCGTTTTTAAAGAACCAATTTTTACTTCCTCTGTTTTCATTTCTTTTTTACAATTAAAAAAGAATATTGAAATACCTACAACAATTAAAAATCTATTTTTCATTGGTTTTATTATTGATTATTTTATAAATGTCTATTATTAAATCCTAATGACGGGTCAATAAATTAAGGTACTATTGTTGTAAAAAGATATACTGAAAATATTACTAATAAGACAACCCCA
>CANEXR010000088.1 GCA_947443815.1 Flavobacteriaceae bacterium
TAAACCAGAAGTTATTTGCCAATTATCCCCAAAAACACCTTTGTAAGCGGTATTCAAATAAAAATTATTGTTATTTAAATCTACTCTCGTTTTTTGTGGTGAATTGATATTTTCCTGATTAATATCAAATTTAGAAGAATCAAAAGCAGCATAAAATTTTAGAAGTCCATTATTGAAATTATAACGATATACTGTTTCGCCAGACAAGGATTGAAAAGGACTATTCCAATCCACATTTTGAGGAATTACGGATTGGTAAGGAGCTAAATTAATGTAAGCTGTATTTACACTTAAAGAGCTTTTTTTCCATTTTTGAGTATTCCCTAATCCTAAACCTACTGTCATTAATGAAATTTCAGTTTTGTTTTGATCGGGTTCATCCTGGGTATTTAATAACAAAACGCTGGATAAAGCCTCTCCATATTCAGCAGAATATCCACCCGTTGAGAACGAAATTCCACTAAACAAAAAAGGAGAAAACCGCCCTCTAGTAGGTAAATTATTTGTACTCGCTCCATAAGGTTGAGAAACCCTCATGCCATCAATAAAAGTTTGTGTTTCATTTGCCTCGCCTCCTCGAACAAACAATCGTCCGTCTTCACCAACTGTTTGTGTCCCTGGCAAAGTTTGCAAAGCAGCAATAATATTTCCGGCAGAACCCGCTGTGGTAACTATATCCAAAGGTTTCAATACCGAAACTCTAGCTTTGTCTCCTGCTTCTAATGTTCCCGCAGTAATTATAACAGCATCAAGCGAAGTAACACTTTCACGTAATTTGATGATTTTATTCTTGAAATCCGCAACATCAATCATTGTCTTTGAAGTTTCATAAATTAAGAAACTTACTACCAAGGTTTGATTTCCTGTTGCAGTAGTTGTAAAATTAAAATCTCCCGTTTCATTACTCGAAGCACCATCATAAGTTCCTTCAATAAAAATATTAGCTCCTGAAATTGGTTTCCCTTTTTCATCAACAATTTTTCCAGAAAGAGTTGCCTGCGAAAAAACAGCAAAACTGAATAATAAAATAGTAAGTGTAAAAATAGATTTCATAATATTGGTTTTTTGATTTTGATGAAGCAAATCTATTTTGAAAAGACTTATTTAAAAATTGTAGTTGACTGAACTGTTGAAATTGTAGGATGAGTTGTAATCCTTCTTAATTTCTTTTATATTTACCATAAACTAGATTCCAATTTATGAAAACTGAAAAAGAAAAAATGATTGACGGAGATTTTTATTTGGCTGGTGACAGTGTTTTAGTAAAAGACCGTCGCAAATCCAAAAATCTTCTTCATCGACTGAATGTAATTGAATATAGAGTCACCAAAAAAGCACGTGAAATCATCAAAGAATTACTTCCTAATGCAGGACTCAACTTGTATATTGAACCTCCTTTCTTTTGTGATTACGGATACAATATCAGTTGTGGCGATAATGTCTATTTTAATGTAAATTGTGTTGTCTTAGATAGTGCCAAAGTAACCATTGGTTCTAATGTTTTTTTTGCACCAGGAGTACAATTGTACACCGCTACCCATCCTCTCGAAGCGGAACTGAGAAAAACACTCGAAAATGCCTTACCAATAACCATTGGTAATGATTGCTGGATTGGCGGAAATACTGTTATTTGCCCTGGTGTAACTATCGGGAATGGTTGTGTAATTGGGGCGGGTTCTGTTGTCACAAAAAATATTCCTGATAATACTTTGGCTGTTGGAAATCCCGCAAAAGTGATTCGGAAATTAAATTCAATGATAACTTCAATATTAATATCGTAAAATATTCTCTATGCTTACTTTAAACAAAATACATCATATTGCTATCATTTGTTCAAATTATCAAAAATCCAAACATTTTTATACCGAAATCTTAGGACTGACCATTGTACAAGAAATTTTTAGAGAAGAAAGGCAGTCTTATAAACTTGATTTAGCACTTAACGGAATCTTTACCATCGAACTATTTTCGTTCGAAAATGCTCCCAAAAGAACTTCGGCTCCCGAGGCTTGTGGTTTAAGACATTTGGCTTTTGAAGTAAATGACATCCAAGAAACTAGAGCTTATTTTACACAAAAAAGTACAATAGCAGAAGAAATACGTATCGACATTCATTCTAAAAAACAGTATTTTTTTATAGCAGACCCTGATGATTTACCGATAGAATTTTATGAACTTTAATCCAAAATAGCTTCTTTGATTTTAAATCAAAATATTATTTTTCATTTTATAAAAAACACACTAATTAAAACACAATATGTTGAAAATTAATTAGTTAACATAATTAAAATGATTAATTTTGTCATTTACTTATTAGTAAAAAAATTCAAATAAATAGTTTTTTTGCATAAGTGTATAATGAAAAATTGTCTGAAAAAATATTATACAATTAGTTGGCTCTTTTTATCTGCAATGCTATTTGACCAAAGAATAGACAATACGGCCTCTTTTAGAGAAATAAAAAGCAACCATTATTTTCGTTATCATTACGACAACGATTATTTTACTGCAACTGATTATTACTACACCCAAGGCGATAATTTTGAATTGGTTAGTCCAAAATTGATTCAAAATCCAGTAAATATTTTTTTTTACAAATTAAAAAGTAGTGAGCAGCAATATGGCTTATCATTTGAACAAATGGGCTTCACTCCAACAAGCCTTAAATCAGATAAAATTCTATATGGTGACCGTCCGGCTGCTTTTGGGAGAATAAATGCTCCTTTTACTTCAATAAAAAACAAAAACAACTTTGAAATTTATTTTTACTTACAAGGTTTAGCAACAATAATTGGTTAAGATGCTAGTTTACAAGAAGGTTTATTCCACAAAAAAAGTCCTTATGTAATTGCCAATCAAAACATAAATAGAATTACTTTTCAAAATAATCTTGGGATTACATTGCCATATAAATCTCTTTATCTTGAATATACGCGTTCAGAACTATCTAAAGAATTTAAAACAGGAAAATCACATCAATGGGGTGGATTTAGAATTGGTTTTAAATTATGACTTAAAAATTATATAGAGTACCTAAATAATTGTTGAAATTTAGTGCCGTTTTTTAAAATTTAACTCCTTTAAAATAAATTCCAAATATGTAATTAATGGTAGTTTTACGTTTTTAGAACCTTCATTTTATAAAATTCCTTTGTACCTTTATCGCTTAGCAATTTAATTCCATGAATTTTCAAGTATCTTCTGATTACCAGCCCAAAGGCGACCAACCACAAGCCATAGAAAAGTTAGCCCAAGGTATTATGGATGGTGAAAAATTTCAAACACTACTTGGAGTTACTGGCTCCGGAAAGACGTTTACAGTTGCCAATGTCATTCAGGAAATACAAAAACCAACTTTAGTTCTAGCACACAACAAGACTTTAGCAGCGCAATTATATTCGGAATTCAAACAGTTTTTTCCAAATAATGCGGTAGAATATTTCGTTTCCTATTACGATTATTACCAACCCGAAGCCTTTATGCCGGTAACAGGTGTTTTTATTGAAAAGGATTTATCCATCAATGAAGAACTGGAAAAAATGCGTTTGAGTACCACTTCTTCCCTACTTTCAGGACGTAGAGACATCATTGTAATTGCATCGGTTTCTTGTATTTATGGTATTGGAAATCCTGTAGAATTTCAGAAAAATGTGATTGCTATTGAGAAAAATCAAGTACTATCCCGCACCAAATTATTACACAGTTTGGTACA
This sequence comes from Flavobacteriaceae bacterium, assembly GCA_947443815.1. Classification (GTDB taxonomy): domain Bacteria; phylum Bacteroidota; class Bacteroidia; order Flavobacteriales; family Flavobacteriaceae; genus Flavobacterium. Next base: position 3,713 of record CANEXR010000088.1, read on the forward strand.
AAGTTTATATTCCAGAACCGAAGCTGATTTTACACCCGGAAACTTTCGAATAAAAGGGGATATCGTAGAAGTATATCCAAGTTATGCTGATGATGCGTTCCGAATTCATTTTTTTGGAGATGAAATTGAAGAAATAGAAAGTTTTGATATAAAAACGGCTCAAGTTCTAGAAAAATTCGAACAACTGACCATTTATCCCGCAAATATGTTTGTGACTTCTCCAGATGTATTGCAAAATGCAATTTGGGAAATTCAACAAGATTTGGTCAAACAAGTTGATTATTTCAAAGAAACTGGAAAACATCTTGAAGCCAAACGTTTAGAGGAACGCACCAATTTCGATTTAGAAATGATTCGCGAATTAGGTTATTGCTCTGGAATTGAAAATTATTCTCGTTATCTTGATGGTCGTGAAGCGGGTTCAAGGCCTTTTTGCTTATTAGATTATTTTCCGAATGATTATTTAATGGTTGTCGATGAAAGCCATGTCACACTATCACAAGTCCATGCCATGTATGGTGGCGATAGAAGCCGCAAGGAAAACTTAGTTGAATATGGTTTTAGACTGCCTGCCGCAATGGACAATCGCCCCTTGAAATTTGAAGAATTTGAAGCCATGCAAAATCAGGTTATTTATGTATCTGCAACACCCGCAGATTATGAATTACAAAAAACAGATGGGGTTTATGTCGAACAAGTGATTCGCCCCACAGGTTTATTAGACCCAATTATTGAAATTCGCCCAAGCTTAAACCAAATTGATGATTTAATCGAAGAAATTCAACTGCGTTGTGAACTAGACGAGCGCGTTTTGGTAACTACATTAACCAAAAGAATGGCAGAAGAATTGGCTAAATACTTAACCAAAGTTTCGATTCGTTGTCGTTACATTCACTCTGATGTCGATACTTTGGAGCGCATTGAAATCATGCAGGATTTACGAAAAGGATTATTTGATGTATTAATTGGTGTCAACTTATTGCGTGAAGGATTGGATTTACCTGAAGTTTCTTTAGTTGCCATTTTAGATGCGGATAAAGAAGGTTTTTTAAGGAGCCATCGTTCACTTACTCAAACCATAGGACGTGCAGCAAGAAATTTAAACGGAAAAGCGATAATGTATGCCGATAAAATTACAGCAAGTATGCAAAAAACCATCGACGAAACCAATTATAGAAGAACCAAACAAATCAATTTCAACTCCGAAAACAATCAGGTTCCACAAGCTTTAAACAAAAAAATAGACTCAGCTTTTACTAAAAATCCTTTGGTAGAATATGAATTAGGTCATACTTTATCAACAGCAGCAGAACCAGAAAATGCCTATATGTCTAAACCTGAATTAGAAAAAACAATTCGAGAAAAACGCAAAGCAATGGAGAAAGCCGCCAAAGATTTAGACTTTATGCAAGCGGCAAAATTGCGCGATGACATTAAACGCTTGCAAGGGCAATTGTCTTAATTATACTGTTCTTGAAATGTTTTCAATAAAACTTCAGCATCGATAATTGCATTTGGAGCTTCTTTCATCATTTTCAAAATCCTCTTTGTTGCTATGAGATTTAGTCCCATATCAATCGCTATTTGTTGAATTGCTTGCGCTTCCTTTTCATGCAAAACACCATCGCAATACATTAATAAAGCCAATCTATAAAATTGTTGGATACGCTGGAATTCAGACTTGATAGCTAATTTTGGTAATTCTTGATGAAACAAATCCTTAAAAACATCTTTCTCTATATTCAATTCTTTGGCTACAATAGACAAAAATTCATATTCTCTTTTATGCAACTGTCCATCAACGGTTGAAAAGGCTATCATCTCTAAAAGTAAACTTCTTTTTTCTTCGAAAGTATGCATCAAATTAGTATTTTTAGCTAAAATATTGTTCTTAATTGTAAAATACAAATAATGGCCAAACAACTTACGCTACTTATCCTTTTTTTTTCTGTAACAACATTTTCTTTTGCTCAGGATGCTAATACCAATGCAATTCAAGAGCAACAAAGTACCGCTTCTAAACAAGTTTCAACTTTTGTAATTGAAGCACCGCAACTACAAACGACCAAAAAAATATGGCTGTATTTGCCAAAAAATTATGCCAATTCCACCAAAAAATATCCAGTAATTTATATGCACGATGCTCAAAATTTATTTGATGCAAAAACATCTTATGCTGGAGATTGGAATGTTGATGAAAAATTAGACAGTCTGAATGCACAAGTAATAATTGTAGGGATTGAACATGGTAACGAAAAACGGATAGAAGAACTTACACCTTACAAAAACCCCAAATATGGTGGCGGAAATGCAGACAAATACCTTGATTTTATTGTCACAACTCTAAAACCCGAAATCGACAAAAAATACAGAACAAAACCAACATCCAAAAACACTACAATAATGGGGAGTTCTCTTGGAGGTCTTGTTTCCTTTTATGCCGTCATAAAATACCCCGAAGTTTTTGGTAAAGCGGGAGTGTTCTCGCCCTCTTTTTGGTATTCCAATGACATTTACACTTACATGGAAAAGAGTAAAAAAAATAAAGCCAAAATCTATTTTCTTTGTGGCGATAAAGAAACTGAGGATAACAGTATGGTTCTAGATCTCAACAAAATGGAACATCTATTGAATAAAAACCGCTGTTATTGCTTGAATTTAAACGAAAAGAAAATCGTAAAAGGTGGCCAACATAATGAAAAATTATGGCGCGATGGTTTTGTTAATGCGATTACTTGGCTTGGTTATTAACGTTTTTTATCCTTATAAATACTCCAAAAAAAAATTAATTATGGAACTGATACTGAGAGCATTCAATCTTAAATTAAAACATACTTTTACCATTTCGAGGGAATCTATAGAGGAACAACCCTCTCTGATTGTAGAATTAAAAAGCGAAGGGTTTTCAGGTTTTGGAGAAGCAACTTCTAATCCCTATTACCATACAACAGTACCAATGATGCTGCAAGATTTAGAAAAAATTCGCACTGTAATTGAAGCAACCCAAAATGAAACTCCAGAAGTTTTTTGGTCAAAAATGCATCCCTATTTAAAAGAAGACATGTTTGCTTTATGCGCTTTGGACATGGCTTACACTGATTTATACGCTCGCAAAAAAGGAAAAAAATTATATGATTTATGGGGATATACAACTGAAAAAAATCCATTGACGGATTACACCATCGGAATTGCTTCTATTGATAAAATGGTTTCAAAAATGAAGGAATTGCCTTGGCCAATTTATAAAATAAAACTAGGAACCGAAGAAGATATTGCTATTGTAACTGAGCTTCGAAAACATACTGATGCCCTATTTCGTATTGATGCCAATTGCGATTGGGGTGTAGAGGAAACAATTAATAATGCAGTTGTATTAAAAAAATTGGGAGTAGAGTTTTTAGAACAGCCCCTAAAAGCAGACAATTGGGAAGGGCATAAAGAAGTTTATAAACATTCCGTTTTACCAATTGTAGCCGATGAAAGTTGCATTATAGAAGAAGATGTCGCCAAATGCCATCATCATTTTCATGGTGTCAATGTAAAACTGGTAAAATGCGGCGGATTAACTCCTGCTAGGCGAATGATAGCCGAAGCTAAAAAATTAGGCTTGAAAACAATGGTCGGTTGCATGACGGAATCAACCGTTGGAATATCCGCAATAGCGCATTTATTGCCACAATTGGATTATGTAGATATGGATGGTGCATTGCTTTTGTCTGAAGATATCGCTACTGGAATTACGCTAAATTATGGAAAAATAAGTTATGCCGATTTGAATGGTACTGGTGTTACATTAATTTAATTCAAAATGAAAGTCAATCAATTTCCAGATAGAATCATCAAAATCAATAGTGAAGATTATTTGTATTTTGGTGGCACTTCGTATTTGGGATTACCAACAAATCCCGAATTTCAAAAACTGCTCTTCAAAAATATTTTGCAATGGGGAACAGCTTATGGAAGTTCCAGAAGCGCCAACATACAATTAACTGCCTATGAAAATGGAGAACAATTTTTAGCCGATTACATCCAAGCCGAAGCAACATTAACCGTCTCATCTGGCATGCTAGCAGGAAAATTAGTAATTGAGGCATTAACACCCAAAACTGATTGTTTTTTTCATTTCCCAGATTCACATCCAGCAATTAAAGCACCTAATAGTGCGCCTTTTTTTATTGAAAACCAATTGAATCCAAGATTATTAGACGCTAAATCCGAAAGAATTACTATTCTTACCGATGCTGTTCCTTCGCTTCAAGTCAATCCTATTGCGCTTGAAATAATCCATTCAATTTCATCAAATAAAGAAATCACTTTAGTCATTGATGAATCGCATTCGTTAGGTATTTTAGGTAAAAACGGTGCTGGAATATATTCAGAAATCAATTTTCCCAACATTAAACGAAAAATCATGGTCGCTTCTTTGGGTAAAGCTTTTGGATTAACAGGTGGTGTGATTGCGAGTGATTCTGTTTTTATTAATGAAATGGCAAATCACGATACCTTTGTTTCTAGTGCAGGAATGAACGCGGCCTTTGTTCAAACTATGGCTGATGCCAAAGCGCTATATTATAGTCAACACCAAAAATTGAAAGACAATTTAAACTACATCAACCTTCATTTAATTAAAAACAAAAAACTTCATTTTAATCCCAACTATCCCCTAATTTATCCTCAAATAGAAGGAATCAATGAAGTTTTTACTGCCAATAAAATTATCGTAACCCATTTTAAATATCCGACAGACACTAAGGACTTAAATCGAATTGTAATTACGGCCAATCACCAAAAAGAAGATTTGGATAAAATAATCCATCTTTTAAACCAAAACCAATTCTGAATCTAAAATAGCCTGCTAATTGCTTTTTAACCGTACCTTTGTAAAAAATTAGAACATGATGACAAACAACGATATCTTCAAAAAACTCCGTGTAGCCTTAATGTTACGTGATGATCAAATAGTTGAAATTCTAGAACTCGTAGATTTTAGAATTTCAAAATCAGAATTGGGTGCTTTTTTCCGTGATGAAAAACATGAAAATTATATGGAATGTGGCGACCAAGTATTGCGTAATTTCTTGAATGGATTAGTGATTCACTTGCGCGGAACAAAAGAAAATCCAAAAAATCCAACCGATGTTTTAGCCAAACACAAAGCACAGATTCCTGTAAAAGAAGGCACTTCAGAAAGAGTTGAATTCAAAGCAAAACCAAAAGACGAAGAAAGATCAAGAGGTGATGAAAGTCCTTCCAAATCAAAACCTGCTGCTAAAAAACCTTTCAAAAAACAATTTTCTAAAGGCGCTCCAAAAGTGCAAGTTGTAGAAAAAGTGAAATTTAATTTTGGAAAAAATAAAAAATCATAAGTAGTACCCATTTTTTGCTTCTACTAAATTAGACCAAAAAATCTTGAGTTTTCACTCAGGATTTTTTTATGTCTTTAAAAAGGTCTCATGAAAAAACTTTAAGAACTACAGCTTAACATAGAGCATCCCACTTTATCTCGAGCCCAATCAGGTCTTTTGGTAAACCATTTTTGATAATTAGGTTGTTCATCATACGGTTTTTTAAGCATTTCATAAAGCTCATTGAGTAAAGAATAGTCTCCTTTATCCGCATTATCAATACACAATTGCGCCATATAATTTCGCAATACATATTTTGGGTTTACGGAATTCATCAGCTCTTTTCTTTCAGCATCCAAAAGCCTTTCTTCATTAATTCGAATAGTATAATTTTCAAGCCATTCGTACCAGTTTTTCAAAATAGCTTCATTCAAATCTTTTTCATTATAAAAAGCGTCTTTTATAGTATTAAAAGCAGTTGTTGTGTTATCTGTTTTTATAATAGTACTCAGATTTCTAAAGAAAATAGTCATATCGGTTTCTACCAATTGAAGCAATTGGGTTAAGCTTTCAATCAAAATGGAATCAGTCCTTTTTTTGATTTGGAAACCAAGTTTATTTTGCATCATATTCAAATACTCCTTTTCGTAATCCGTACTAAAAGCATCCAAAATAGCTTCAAGAGGTTTGGCATCCTGAATCAAAGGATACAAAGCGTTGGCCAATTGATACAGATTCCACAATGCAATTTCAGGTTGATTGCCAAAACGGTACCTTTTATGCTGGTTATCCGTTGTATTAGGTGTCCAATTGGGGTTGTAATCTTCCAACCAACCATAAGGACCATAGTCAATCGTAATGCCATGAATCGACATATTATCAGTATTCATAACACCATGAACAAAACCAACACGTTGCCAGTGCACAATCATTTTGAGTGTAGTTTGAGTAACTTCCTGAAAAAAAGCTAGGTATTGTGCAACACCATCTTCTTGAATATGAGGAAAA
>CANEXR010000089.1 GCA_947443815.1 Flavobacteriaceae bacterium
AAATTCAACTGTGGCATCTATTACAAAAATAGAAACCCAAGATTGGACTGATAATGAGAACATAATCACTGTATTTGTAACTGGACAAGGCAATTATGAATATACAATTGATGGAACAAATTACCAAGACTCCAACCAATTCTTAGCTTTACATTCAGGCGAATATATCGTAACTGTAAAAGATAAAAACGGATGTGGTACCGATACTGAAGAAGTCTATTTATTAATGTATCCCAAGTTTTTTACTCCAAATGGTGATGGATATAATGATACCTGGAAAATTAAATTCTCTGATGTAGAAGCCGGATTAACCGTAAAAATACTAGACCGTTATGGCAAATTTATAAAAGAACTTCCAAACAATACTGAAACATGGGATGGCACCTACAATGGCTACCAACTTCCCGCAACTGATTATTGGTTTGTCGTTACTAGAACAAACGGAAAAGAATATAAAGGACATTTTAGCTTGAAGAGATAATAAATCATCAAAATTTATGTTCTTCTTTGCTAATCATTAATAACGAAAATAAAGAAATACAGGCTGCTGTACTCAGATAAAAACCAACATAAGTCAAACTATATTGTGTCGCCAACCAAATCGCAATCATCGGTGCAAAAGCCGCTCCGATGATTCCGGCCAAATTAAATGCCAAAGAAGTTCCCGAATAACGAACCGTCGTAGGAAACAATTCTGATAAGAAAGTACCCAGAGGACCATAAGTAAATCCCATCAAAGCCATTCCAATACACAAAAACAAAGTCACTAGAAAAGTACTACCCGAGTTTAAGAAAAAAGAAAATGCAAAACCAAAAATAGCAATAGCTAACGTGGCATAAATTAAAGTCTTTCTACGCCCTATACGATCCGCAATTAAAGCAGAAACAGGAATAAAAAACGCAAAAAACAACACTGAAAACAACTGCATTAATAGAAAATCTCTTTTGGAATACCCCAAGTCAGAAGTTGCCCAACTAAGCGTAAATACTGTCATGAGATAAAAGACTAAAAAAGTAGTAATAGCAGCTAATGTCCCAAAAATCAATTGGTTCTTATAAAATTTTAATAGAGTAAAAAACGGGACTTTCACTTCTACTTTTTCTTTTTTTGAATTTTCGAAAGCAGGAGTTTCAGTGATTTTTAATCGGATATAAAAACCTACTATAACTAATAAGGAACTCGCTATAAACGGAATCCTCCAACCATAATCCAGAAAAGCATCAGCACTCATTGTATCAGTCAAAATCAAAAAAGTCCCTCCCGAAAGCAATAAGCCTATTGGAGCTCCTAATTGGGGAAACATACCGTACCAAGCTCGTTTGTTAGGCGGAGCATTTTCAATAGCCAATAATACAGCTCCTCCCCACTCACCTCCTAAACCAACTCCTTGACCAAAGCGGCACAGCATTAATAATAAAGGGGCAGCAATTCCAATGCTAGCATAACTCGGCAAAAAACCAATACTCACCGTCGAAATACCCATCGTCAACAAAGCGATTACTAAGGTTGTCTTACGACCAATTTTATCTCCATAATGACCAAAAACAGCCGAACCAAGTGGTCGAGAAAGAAACGCTATCGAAAACGTTGCAAGGGATAGCAAAACCGAATTAGTATTGTCTTTCGAAGGAAAAAACAATTGAGGAAAAACCAAAACAGCTGCATTTGCATAAATATAAAAATCGAAAAACTCAATAGTTGTACCAATTAAACTGCCAAAAAGAACATGTTTTAATGAATTTTCTTTATGCGGATTTGAATTATCTTTCATAGGAATGTTAAAATATTTCGATAAAATTGATACTATTTTTCGAAAGTAACAAATATTATAGTTCCAATTATTATTGGTAAATTAGCAACATATAAAAATTTATTATGCCAACCGACTGTATCAGCTATCAGGATTCCGGATATTTCTCTCCATTGATGAATGATTATTTAGACCAAAAAACAAACTTACAATCCCTATACAACAGGTTTCCAACACTTGAAAACTTTGAAAAGCAAATTCTAGAAAAGCAAGTAAATTTTTCCTCTCCAACCTTACTCGAAGGACAAGGAACCAAAATAAATAAAAGAAGCGTTTTAGTTTCTGTTTTACAAAAACAATATTTGAATGTTGAAACTTCAATATTGACCAAACAAAATATTGACGCTTTAAGCAATACAAATACATTTACTATCACTACTGGACATCAATTGAATTTATTTAGTGGCCCATTGTATTTTTTGTACAAAATTATTTCAACTATTAATTTGACAACCGAATTAAAAGCGAAATACCCTACCTATAACTTCGTTCCCATATATTGGATGGCTACGGAAGACCATGATTTTGAAGAAATCAATTATTTTAACTTTAAAGGAAAAAAATTCCATTGGAATAGAGAAAGCAAAGGTCCAGTAGGAAGATTATCCACTGAAGGATTGGATGAATTTCTTGAGATTTTTGCACTAGAAATTGGCTCTAGCTTGAATGCAAATGCCATAAAAAAATTATTTGAAGATGCTTACATCAACCATGATAATCTAGCCGATGCAACAAGACATTTAGCAAATGCTTTATTTGGAATTTACGGATTAGTAATTATCGATGGCGATAATCAAGATTTAAAACGCAACTTTATTCCTTTTATAAAAGAAGAATTACTAAACCAATCTTCTCATCCTTTAGTACTTGAAACCGCCGAAAAACTTAAAGATTACACCGTTCAAGTGAATCCTCGTGAAATCAATTTATTCTATATCGAGGATAATCTACGGGAACGCATCGTTTTTGAAAACGGGAAATACAAAGTAAATCATACCAAAATTGAATTTTCTGAGACTGAAATTCTGGCGCTTTTAGAAAACCATCCTGAAAAATTCAGCCCTAATGTAATTATGCGCCCCTTATACCAAGAAGTGATTTTACCCAATTTATGTTACATTGGTGGTGGTGGAGAAATTGCGTATTGGTTGGAATTGAAGTCCTTTTTTACTTCCGCAAACGTTACTTTTCCAATACTTTTAGTTCGAAATTCAGCAGTATTAGCAACTGAAAAGCAAGCTAAAAAAGCAGCTAAACTGGATTTGACTTGGTCCAATTTATTTTCAAAACAAGTTGATTTAATCAATTCTAAAACCAAACAATTGTCGGAATTCCCAATCGATTTATGCAATCTGAAAGAGCAATTGCAAAACCAATTTGTAACACTTTACAAAATTGCATTTAAAACGGATGAATCTTTCATAGGAGCTGTAAAAGCACAAGAAGCAAAACAGATTAAAGGATTAGACAATCTGGAAAAACGATTACTCAAAGCACAAAAAAGAAAATTAAAAGATGTTTTGGAACGTATTATAGACCTACAAAACCAATTATTTCCCAACCAAAGTTTACAGGAACGCCAAGCAAATTTCTCGGAATTTTATTTAGAAAACGGCAACAATCTGATTCCTATTTTAATCCAAAAATTGAAACCTTTAGAAAATAATTTTGAAATAATTGTTTTCTAAATCAAAAACACCAACCCTAACTGAACCAATAATGCAGAAAGAACGCTTAATTTCATTGGATGTATTTCGAGGATTTACTATTTTACTAATGACTATTGTCAATAACCCTGGAAGTTGGGAAACTGTTTACCCTCCCTTATTACACTCTAGTTGGAATGGTTGCACGCCTACTGATTTAGTTTTTCCTTTTTTCATATTCATAATGGGTGTTGCTATTGCCTTTGCAATGCCAACTAAGACTTTTGACTCAACAACTTTCAATAGAATAATAATTCGGTCCTTACGCATGATTTGTCTAGGGATTTTTTTCAACTTTTTTGGAAAAATTCAACTTTTTGGTCTAGAAGGAATTGCATTATTAATAGGTCGTTTGGCTATATCAATTGCTGTGGGTTATGCATTGATGGGCAATTTTAATTCAAAAATCAAAATGTATTTGTCCGTCTCAATCCTAATAACCTATCTTTTTCTAGCTTACAGTGGGTTTGAAGCATATCATGATGTTAGACTTCCAGGTGTTTTACAACGCATTGGAATTGTCTATTTCATAGCTTCGCTTTTGTATTTAAAGACCAGCCCAAAAACACAACTTATAATAGCCGTTTCCATTTTATTAGGATATTGGATGATAATGACCTTAATTCCTGTTCCCGGAATAGGAATTTCTAGCCTAGAAAAAGGTACAAATCTAGCCTCATGGACAGACAGCATATTGCTAAAAGGACATGTGTGGAATGAAACTAAAACATGGGATCCAGAAGGGATTTTAAGTACACTACCCGCTATTGCCTCCGGAATAATTGGATTACTCATCGGACAATTATTGAATCGCCCATTGCCGAAACTCGAAATTGCAAAAAAAATGGGGAGCTATGGAATACTATTAATTCTCATTGCATTATTATGGAATACTGTATTCCCCGTGAATAAATCGCTTTGGACAAGTTCATTTGTTGTATGCACTTCGGGAATAGCACTACTAGTACTAACACTTTTGTATTATATTATTGACATTTTAAATTTTAAAAAAGGAACAAAATTATTCCTAATTTGGGGTGTAAATCCAATGATTGTTTTCTTTCTTTCCGAAATTATTCCGCAAGCTTTGCAAATGATTTCGATACAAAATCCAAAAATTACCACAGCAAAAATTAATCTTTTAGAATACTTGTATGTATTTGATGTAGCACCATACTTCAATAATCCGATGACCGCCTCTTTGGCATTTGCCTTAATTTATGTTGGATTTTGGACTTTATTATTAGCCTATTTTTATAAAAACAAAATGATTTTCAAAGTATAAAATTTCAAAAAACCGCATTAATAGCAATAAAACATCATTAATTTAATAATTTCTTAAAATTAATCCATAAAAAAAATCTATTTTTGCACAAATTTTAAAAACACACAAAAAATGGCTACAAATAGAACATTTACAATGATTAAACCTGATGCTGTTGCTAATGGGCACATCGGAAATATACTTGCAATGATTACCAATGGAGGTTTCAAAATTGTTTCTTTAAAATTAACACAATTAACAGTTGCTGATGCACAAGCTTTTTACGCTGTTCACGCTGCAAGACCATTCTATGGTGAATTAGTTGAATTTATGTCTAGAGGTCCTATTGTTGCAGCAATCTTAGAAAAAGAAAATGCAGTTGAAGATTTTAGAACTTTAATCGGAGCTACTAATCCAGCTGAAGCTGCTGAAGGAACTATCCGTAAAGCATACGCAACTTCTATAGGAGAAAATGCAGTTCACGGTTCTGACAGCGATGAAAATGCAGCAATCGAAGGTGCTTTCCATTTTGCAGGAAGAGAGCAGTTTTAATTACAATCAAAAAAACGATTTTTGAATTTCAATTTAAGAATCCTAATAATCAAAAAATCCCGTTTCAAATGAAACGGGATTTTTAATATCAAAACATTAAATTATCTTAGAACAACATCCTTAACAACATCGCGTCGCAACTCTTCATTAATCATAGCCACAATTTTAGACTTGCCGTGACTCAATTCTTCCCGCAAAACAGACGAAGTGAGTTCCACATACAAAGTACTCCCTTTCAATACAACATTCCGAGTATAGCTATTCACACCATTCCCCATCAGACTACGCCAAGCCTCTTTTACATCAATTTGATCCATCCCTGGTTGCAATTTATTCACCTCAATAATCTGTTTCAAAACATCCCCAACCGTACTTTGATTACTTAGTCTCTTTGCCATCATCCAATAAATTTATTGCTCCTGTTTTTTTATAATGATATTCCTTTTTTTCCGCATTAACCAGTACTAATTCCACATCCGAAAGCGCAATCAATTCCTCCGTCCATTTCATATAAGGAGTTGAATAATCCAAGAAAACCTTGTCATTTGCAAACCGAACTACAACATTTTCAAAGGTATCATTCACTAAAAAAGTACCATTCAATTGTGGCATCACCTTTTTACGAAACCCCTTGTTATTAGAGCCAATTTGAAAATAATCAAAATTTTCATTCATTCTATACTCTTTGTCCTCGCCTGCATCAAAAACTACTTTTTCAATTTCCCAATATCCATTTATTTTAGCAATTTCAGTCGGTTTAATCTTTTGCTGACACCCAACAAAAAGCAAGGATAAAACAAGAATTCTAAATGTTTTTTTCATATAAATTTATTATTATAATTTTCAGGAGCTATTTCCTGCTGTACGCTATATCTTTTTAGTATGATTCTTCCGCTGTCAGAATCATACTAAAAAGGATGCCGCTTCCATCAGGGCTAGGGCTACCCATACCACATTACTTTTTCTAGATCACAAAGTTACTCTTATTCATTTTAAAGAAAACAAAAAAACTAAAAACACATTAAACTATTTTCTATATTTTTGGTCTTACCCTAAATTTAAACTCCCAAGTTATGTCAAAAATAACCTATAGCCTACTAATTCTAGTATTTTGCATCAGTTGCACTTCCGAAAAACCAGAACCCACACCTACTCCAACTGAAACACTTTATTTCCCTCCTGCAACTGGTACAACTTGGGAAACAAAATCAATTGCAAGTCTAGGATGGAATCAAACAGCGGTTCAACCACTCCTCGATTATCTGGCACTCAAAAATTCCAAAGGATTCATCATTTTAGTTAACGGGCGAATCGTAATGGAAAACTATTTCAATGGACATGATGCCAATACACCATGGTATTGGGCAAGCGCAGGGAAAACATTAACATCAACCTTAACAGGAATTGCTCAACAAGAAGGTCTCATAAACATAAACAACAAAGTTTCACAATACATTGGAACGGGATGGACTAGCGAACCTCTGGCAAAAGAAAACCTAATTACCTGTAAACATTTGCTAAGCATGACCTCAGGTATAGAAGATATTGCCAATGGAGATGATGTTACTCCCGAAAAACTACAATACAAAGCCGATGCTGGCACCCGATGGGCATATCATAACGTATATGTAAAACTACAGGATGTTATAGCACAAGCCTCAGGCCAAAGCTGGGTAAATTATTTCAATTCCCGATTAAGAGACAAAATAGGAATGTCAGGTACGTGGATACAAATGGACAACAACAGTGTTTACTGGAGTACAACTAGAAGCATGGCCCGTTTTGGATTGTTAATGTACAACAAAGGAACTTGGGACAACAACATGATTTTGAATGAAACTTACTTCAATGAAGCAACAAATACGTCCCAATCTATAAATCTTGGCTATGGTTATTTGTGGTGGCTTAACGGAAAATCAAGTTACCATTTACCGCAAACACAAATTCAATTTAACGGCAGTGTAATACCTACAGCGCCAAATGATATGTTCATGGCATTGGGGAAAAATGACCAGAAAATTTATGTGATTCCAAGCAAAAAAATGGTCGTAATTCGAATGGGAGATGTAGCCAATCCCGAAAACCCAACTTTTGCTTTATCGGGGTTTGATGCTGAATTATGGACAAAAATTAGCGCATTATACCAATAGTCTACTTTTTTTTCAATCGAAATAAAAAACCTAAAAGAAAAAAAACCAACCCAATCATTAGTAATATATAATAAAAACTAGCACTTTTATCTCTGACAATATTGGCTAACAAAAAAGACAAAATACTGACAAAATAAAAATAAATAGGATTACTATTTTTGAAAGAGGAGAAATTCATTTATACCTTATTTAAAAAAACTATCTACAAACTCATATTTATTAAAAACCTGAAGATCTTCAATTCCTTCACCAACACCAATATATTTTACAGGAATTTGAAATTGATCTGAGATTCCAATGACAACACCACCTTTAGCAGTACCATCTAATTTTGTTACTGCTAGTGCAGTGACTTCAGTAGCTGCAGTAAACTGCTGTGCCTGTTCAAAAGCATTTTGTCCAGTAGAACCATCCAAAACTAATAACACATCATGTGGTGCATCGGCTACTACTTTTTGCATCACTCGTTTTACTTTAGTTAACTCATTCATTAAATTAACTTTATTATGCAAACGCCCTGCGGTATCAATAATAACAATATCGGCATCTTGAGCTACTGCAGACTGTAAAGTATCAAAAGCCACAGAGGCTGGATCACTTCCCATATTTTGTTTCACAATTGGAACGCCAACTCGGTCAGCCCATATTTGCAATTGGTCAATGGCGGCCGCACGAAAAGTATCAGCTGCACCCAAAACCACTTTGTAGCCCGCTTTTTTGAATTGATACGCTAATTTTCCAATAGTAGTTGTTTTTCCAACTCCATTTACACCCACAACCATCAAAACATAAGGTTTCGTTTGGATTGGAATAACAAACTCACTCGCTTCTCCTGAATTTGTTTCGGACAACAAACCTGCAATTTCTTCTCGAAGAATTTGATTTAATTCTTCGATTCCCATATATTTATCCGAAGCAACACGATTCTCTATTCGAGTAATTATTTTTAGGGTAGTAGTAACGCCAACATCTGAGGAAACAAGTATTTCTTCTAAATTATCTAAAACCTCATCATCAACTTTTGACTTTCCAGCTACAGCTTTAGTTAATTTTGTAAAAAAATTTGTCTTTGATTTTTCAAGACCTTTGTCTAATGTCTCTTTTTTCTCCGAAGAAAATATTCTTTTGAAAAAACTCATTTTTAATTAAGATTAGGTTTAATATTTTTAACTATTTTGAATTTACAAACTGTTGGGTTTTTCGACTATTTTTTTAAACGAAAATGAAGAATCGGTATCTCCATTGCGATCTAATTCCAAAAGCTTATTTCTGGCTTCTTCTGCAGTTGGATTTTTTCCCGCTTCAATCCACCAAAGTGCCATGTGAGCCGTTTTCATTTTTTCGAACCATTTCGCTCTTTTGATAAAAACCTCTATATGACCTGAATAATAAACAAAATTTTTTAAGTCTTCAACAGATTCCCAAACAGATATATTTACAATTAAGCTAGAATCATCAAAAGGATTAAAACTTGTGGCGTTTCCAGATTCATCTTTTAAACGCCAAACAAAGCCTTTACTATTTTCTGCAATTGCATTAATTCGGTCTAAATCACCAACAAAATCAGCTAAAAGTGGGCTGTCAATAGGCGCTATTAATTGTGCAATATTAATTTGTGCTAAATGATACATTAAGTACTAATTTGAAAGAATAAAAATACTTTTAGGTTCCTTTTCGGAACCGTAAATATAGAAAATAAAAAAGCTACTTCCGAATGAAAGTAGCTTTTCTATAAATATGCTTATCAATTATTTCTTTTTCAAGAATTCATCAACTGCTTCAGGAGCCATAATAGATTCTACGAATGTATATGCACCAGTTTTTGGAGATTTTACCATTTTGATGGCTTTTGACAATCTCTTAGAAGCGGTTTGTAACGATGCTACGGTTTTCTTTGCCATGACTAATTATTATTTGATTTCTTTATGAACAGTTACACGTTTCAAGATTGGATTAAATTTTTTAATCTCTAATCTGTCTGGAGTATTTTTTTTGTTCTTTGTTGTTATATATCTTGAAGTTCCTGCTACACCTGAAGTTTTGTGCTCAGTACATTCTAAAATTACCTGGATTCTATTTCCTTTCTTTGCCATCTTGCTATATATTTATTTTGGAAAAGATTATTTAATAAATCCTTCTGACTGTGCTTTTTTCAAAACCGCAGCAATTCCATTTTTGTTAATTGTTTTTATCGTAGATGCAGCTACTCTTAGAGTAATCCATCTATCTTCTTCTGGAAGATAAAAACGCTTTTTAACTAAGTTCACAGAAAACTTTCTCTTAGTTTTATTCATAGCGTGAGAAACGTTATTTCCTACCATCGCTCTTTTACCTGTAAGGTCACAAACTCTTGACATTATTCT
>CANEXR010000090.1 GCA_947443815.1 Flavobacteriaceae bacterium
TTTAAAGGGTATGATGCTTCAGGAAATTCAATTTATACTGATGCTAATGGTAATCCAACAGGTTTGGGAACTGCATCTAAACATTTATTAGACAAGCAACCATTACCAAAAGTAAATGTTGGTTTTAGTACTAGCGTATCTTACAAACAATTTGATGCTGCAGTGTCTTTTTATGGTGCTTTTGGTCATTATATTTACAACAATACTTCAAACGCTTTGTTCTTTAAAGGTGCATTCCCAGTAAGAAACATTACATCAGAAGTAGCTAATTCAGTTCAAGCGTCATCAGATCCAAATTCACCATCAACAAAATACCTTGAAAAAGGAGACTTTTTACGTATGGGTAATTTAACTTTTGGTTACACTGTTTCTGGTGCAGTACTTGAAAAAGCAAAAATTAAATCAGCTAGATTTTTTGTAAACGGACAAAATTTATTATTGTTTACTAAATATTCAGGTTTTGATCCAGAGGTTAATACTAATAAAGTATTCAATGGTGTGCCTTCTGCTGGTATCGATTATTTAGCATATCCAAAATCAAAAACGATTGCTTTGGGTGTTAATTTAACTTTTTAATTAAAAAATCATGAAAAAAACAAAATTTTTAAAAGCTATTGTTTTGAGTAGTTTCGTTTTTGTTTGTACAACAAGTTGTACGAATTTAGAAGAACAGGCTCTAGATGGTACAATTCAGTCAGAGGAACAAGGAGGTACGGTAGATACTCATGGTTATTTAGTAACAGCATATAATGGTTTAAGAGAGTTTCAAAACCAAGGAAATATGTTCGCATTTAGCGAAATGTCAACAGATGCACTTGTAGGTCCTACTCGTGGTGGTGACTGGGATGATAATGGTGCATGGAGACAAATGCATACCTTAACTTGGGATCCTGTTCATGTTCACGTTAGAGATACTTGGAATATTTTATTATCTAATGTTTACAATTGTAATCAAGTTATAAATAATAATGGATCGGCTTCGGATATTGTGCAAGCTAGATTCTTAAGAGCATTCTATTATTTTAACGTAATTGATTTATTTGGACAAACTCCTTATAGAGGTACAGATTTGAAATCAGATGCTATGGTTTACACAAGAACAGAAGCTACAAATTATGTAATCTCTGAGTTAGAAGCTATTGTGTCTGCTTTACCTGCACGTACAGCTGGTGATGCAAGTATTGCAAATCAAGATGCTGCTCACTTTTTATTGGCTAAATTGTATTTGAATAAAGGAGTTTATACTGCTGCGGCACCTCAAGGTCCTTACACATTTGATGCAGCTGATATGAATAAAGTTATTGCAAATGTTGATGCAATCTCTAGTTCATTAGCTCCAGCTTATTGGGATAACTTTAAACCAAGCAATAATACTTCTCCTGAAATCCTATTTTCTTCTAAAAATGTTAGAAGTGGTAGTGGTGGAGGAATTCAATCAAGATGGAGAATGTGTCAGCACTATAACCAAACACCAGGTGGATGGAATGGATTTTCAACTGTTGCTGAATATTACAGCCGTTTTGCTTCAACTGACAAGCGTTTGAATTATTCTGATGCAGGAACAATTGCTGCTTTTGGTAACCCAGCAGGTTTCCAAGTAGGGCAACAATATGCTCCAGGTGGAGTTACTCCATTACAAGATAGAAATGGACATCCTTTAGTATTTACTCCAGCAATTACAATGATTACTAGTGGTGTGACATTAGAAACAGCTGGTATTAGAGCTGAGAAATATGTTCCAGATGCTGCTGATTTAGGAGCGCCAGAGAATGATTACGTATTATTCCGTTATGCTGATGCTTTATTAATGAAAGCAGAAGCAATAACAAGAGGTGGTGCTGGAAGTGTAGGTACTATACTTACAGACATAGCTACAAGAGCTAATGTTACTCCTGCTGCTGCTACTTTAGACGGTATTTATGCTGAAAGAGGTAGAGAGTTATGGTGGGAAGGATGGAGAAGAAATGATATGATTCGTTTTGGAAAATATCTTGACGCTAGAGAATTAAAAACTACCGTTACTGATCCTAAATATTTATTACTACCTATTCCAGCTGCGGCTTTATTGAACCCTAATTTAGTTCAAAATCCTGGGTACTAAAATTTGTTTACTATTAATTATGTTTTGAGTTAGTTTAAAGAGGGTATTTATACCCTCTTTATCTTTTTATATCACTTTTCTAAAATTACAATTTAGTTAAGTTTCATGATTAAATTATTTCTTCAAAATACCAATAATGTCTTAAAATAGTAGAATTGAAAATTTATTATATTAACCTACTGTGAATTTTATATCTTAATAAAAAATCCAAATAGTTGATAAATACTATTTATTTTTATAGTATATCTTTATAATTAGTGCTGTTAATTTTTTAAATAAACTCTTTTAATATAAAAGTTTATAATTAAGAAATTTGATAATAATGAAAATCGTATATACGTTATAATTGTCAATATGAAATCATCTTGTCGTTTGCGTAATTAAATTAATGTGCAGTGTTATGAAATTAGATTTTTATTCTATAAAAGCAATATTTCTCAAACTTCTTGTTTTACTTTTTTCTATAAATTGTTATTCACAAGAAATTTGTAATAATGGGATTGATGACGACTCAGATGGTTTGATTGATTTGAATGATAGTGATTGTTTATGCAATAATAGTAAAGAAACACCATCTTTAATTCCTAATTGTTCGTTTGAAAACAGAGATGTTTGTCCACATAATGTAAGTGAAATTGTGTATGCGACTACATGGAATAGAGGTACAACAGGTGGAGTTGAATATATTGATAAATGTGGATTCTTTCCAGATATGATAAGAAGGCAGGGTTTAGATAATTTTCCAGATGGTAGCAGTATTGCAGGAATGGCTATAACAAGTAGAGATCCTTATGCGCGGGGTAGAGCTTATTTAGGAAATTATTTAAAATCTAATTTAATTATCAATCAAGAATATCAGCTAACATTTAATATGGCTACCATTACAAATTATCTTAAACAAGATATTGATTTAAGTGTTATTAATGATTTGGGGCCAATAAATATGACGCTTTATGGCATTGTTAAAAAACCATATTTCCCGATAGGGACATCAGGAACTCCAGAATCGTATGACAATAATTGGACAATAATTGGTTCAGTAACCTATACTCCATCAAATAAATGGAAAGAACTAACCATTAATTTTAATGCAACTGAAAATTATAGCGCAATAGTATTTGGATTCCCACCAGTCTTACCTTTGAAATATACCCTTTATAATAATGATCCAAATTACCCTTATTTTTTGTTTGATAATTTTCGTTTAAACACCCCAAGTGCATTTGGATTAAACATTGTACAAAGCGGAAGTCTTTGTGATAACAATTTAATTTTACAAGCTAAACCAGAACAAACATTAAGTAACGAGGCAGTTTATCAATGGTATAAAGAAGGGATAGCATTAGTAAATCAAGTTTCTGATATTCTTGAGATTTCAAAAAATGGTTTTTCAACAGGTAATTATTCTGTTTTAATTAATGATGGATCACATTGCTATTTAAGTCCGACATTAAATGTTAATAATACTGTTAAAATTCCTGAAGTAAAAGTGAGCGCTCTTTCTTGTTCAATAGATTATGGTACTATTACAGTTTTGACAAAGGCGATGGAATATAGTTTTGACAATGGTGTTAAATGGCAAACTAGTCCAATCAAAAGTAATCTAATGATTGGTTCTTATGATGTAAAAACAAAGAGTTTTAATTTTTGTGTTTCGGCAGCTGTAACTGTTGAAGTTAAAAAAGCACCATTGCTGAATGAATCTGCATATACTGTTATTCAACCCAAAACGTGTTCTGAAAAAGGAACAATTACAATCACTCAACCAGATGCTATTTCGATGAGTTTGGATGGGGGAATTACATTTAAAAAAACATTGACTTTAACAGATTTAGATCAAGGTTTTTATCAATTAGTAATTAGGACTAGTGAAGGATGTGTTTCTGAAAGGGAAACGGTTCATATTGAATCTTTTTTTCTAGAGGAACCCAAATTAACTTTGAAGCAGCCTACATGTAGTTCATCTGCGAGTCTTAAAGTAGATACTGTTTCGGATTTTTATAGTTTTGATAATGGTATAACTTGGACAGAAAACCCAGAAATTTTTAACTTGAATGAAGGAGTCTATCATATTTTTATGAAAAATAAATCAGGTTGTATTTCAACATCAAGTTCAGTAGTTGTCTTACCAACACCCACAATATTACCACTTCCAATGGTTACAGTTGTTTCCCCTAGTTCTTGTATTTCAAATGACGGAAGTATAATGGTTCGTGATAAAGCGGATCTCTATAGTTTTGATAATGGTGAAAGTTGGAGTCCTAGCCCAATTATGAATAATTTGTTACCTGGAAATTATTTTGTAAAAATAAAAAATGCACTAACCGATTGCCCGTCTGAAGCAAATGAAGTCAATTTGAAAACAGGTTCAAAACTTATAGCAGCATCACCTCAAACATTTTGTGCTAAACAAAATGCAACCTTGAAAGATATTGTTATAAATGGTATAAATTTAAAATGGTATGATAAAAATAGTGGTGGCAATCAATTAATAGAATCAACGCTTTTGATACAAGGAGCTACTTATTATGTAACCCAAACTTTTGGTGACTGTGAAAGTTTAAATCGATTGCCTGTAACTATTAATATTGTTTCTGTTTTACCTGTTTTTGATTATGAAATGTCACTATGCGATATCAATAATGATGGAGTTGAAATAGTAAATCTTCAAGATTATAATACAAACTTAACAGCTAATGTTTCAGAATATACATTTGAATATTTTAGTACTTTTGATGGAGCTAACACTAATTTAGAGGATAAAAAAATACTTAATTTTAATAATTACCCTCTTCAGATTGGAGATAATGTTATTTATGCAAAAGCAATATTGAACAAAGAATGCTACAGAATTGTTGAATTAAAAATCGCGTTGCTTAGTACAGAGAATTTAAAACAATTGCTTTATGTAATATGTGAAAATAATAATATAGTAATTAATGCTGAGACTGGTTTCGATGATTATCAATGGTCGACAAACGAAAAAACACCTTCGATTGTAGTTTCTAAAGCAGGACAATATTCGTTAACAACAATTAAAAAAGGAGCTAATTTAAACTGTACTGCAACAACAAATTTTGAAGTAGTTAACTCCTATAAACCTATTATTTCTAAAATAATAACTTCTGAATGGACTGATAATGAAAATACAATTGAAGTTTTAATTTTAAATACAAATGAAAAGTCAAACTATGAATATTCGTTGGATAATATAAATTATCAAACCAGTAATAAATTTTGGGGACTTAAAAGTGGCACGTATAAAGTTTATGTAAAGGACAAATACAATTGTGGTATTGTAAATCAAAATATTTATTTGTTGATGTATCCAAAATTTTTCACGCCAAATGGGGATGGTTTTAATGATTTATGGTACATAAATAATAATCAAAATGGGGTCAATATTAAATTAAAAATTTTTGATAGATATGGAAGATTTTTAAAAGAGATCACATCAGGTAATCCAGGTTGGGATGGAAAATATAATGGAGAGGATTTGCCTTCGGATGATTATTGGTTTGTGATTTTAATTGATAATCAAATCATAAAAGGACATTTCTCTTTAAAAAGATAAATTAAAGTGCATTATAAGTTGCAAATTTTAAAGCGGAATTAAAAAAATGTAAGTTTTTTATTTCTACGATGAACAATAATAAAAAAACAGTAGTTTTTCAAAATTTTTCTCCATAACTTATTTTTTTATTACTAATAAATATAATACTTTAGACGATTATTACAGTTTAAATTACCTAACAAAAATATTCCTAAAAATGTCTTATCGCTTTGTACTAATACCATTTTTTATACTTCTATTCTCCAATTGCTCCAAAGAAAACAACGCTGTTTTATTTACCAAATTGGAATCTTCACAAACTGGAATTACGTTTCAAAATGAAGTCAAAAACGGTAAAGAAATGAATGTTTTTAAATACAGAAATTTTTATAATGGAGGTGGAGTTGCAATTGGGGATATAAATAATGATGGTTTGTCAGATGTTTATTTTACCTCTAATCTTGGGACCAATAAACTCTATTTGAATAAAGGTAATTTTAAATTCCAAGACATTTCAAAATCAGCAGGAATCGAGGGGACCAAGAGCTGGTCAACTGGAGTTGTTATGGTTGATATTAATGGAGATGGATTACTAGATATTTATGTGTGTAATGCAGGAAATACTTTGGGAAGTCAGCAAAAAAACGAACTCTTTATTAATAATGGGAATAATACATTTACTGAAAAAGCAGATGAATATAATCTAGCAGATACAGGTATTACTACACATGCCGCTTTTTTTGATTATGATAAAGATGGAGATTTAGATTGTTACATTCTTAATAATAGCTTTATTCCTGTAAGTAGCTTAAATTACTCAAACAAAAGAGAACTTAGAGATAAAGATTGGGAAGTAGCTGATATTCTTAAGGGTGGAGGAGATCGATTATTGCGTAATGACGATGGGAAATTTAAAGATGTTAGTGAAGAATCAGGGATTTACGGGAGCCTTATTGGTTTTGGTTTAGGCGTAACGGTTGGGGATGTTAATGGGGATTTATATCCTGATATTTATATTTCAAATGATTTTTACGAAAGGGATTATTTATATATAAATAACAAAAACGGAACTTTTACAGAACAAATTCAAAATTGGGTATCACATACCAGTCAGTCATCTATGGGGGCAGACATGGCGGATATAAATAACGATGGTAAAGCAGATATTTTTGTTACTGATATGCTTCCCGAAGCTGATGAGCGCACAAAAACAACAACAAGCTTCGATAATTACGATTTATTTACCAGAAAATTAAACTTAGACTTTTATTATCAATACATGCAAAACACTTTGCAAGTTAACAATGGTAACAATCAATTTCTTGAAACAGCACATTATTCGGGTGTTGGAAAAACAGATTGGAGTTGGGGAGCCTTGCTGTTTGATATGGATAATGATGGATATAAGGACATTTATGTTTGTAATGGTATATATAACGATTTGACCAATCAGGATTTTATGGATTTTTTTGCTAATGGTTTAATTCAAAGAATGGCTGTTACGGGCAAGAAAGAAGAAATGCAGACTATCATTGATATGATGCCAAGTACACCAATTCCAAATTATGCATACAAAAATAACAAAAACCTAACTTTTACAAATGAAGCCATGAATTGGGGATTAGGTACGCCTAGTTTCTCCAATGGTGCCGCTTATGGGGATTTAGATAATGATGGGGACTTAGATTTGATTGTTAATAACGTTAATATGGAGGCTTTTGTATATCAAAACAATTCAGAAAAAAACAAGAGCAATCATTTCCTAAAAGTTAAATTAAAAGGAGATAATAAAAATAAATTTGGTGTTGGTAGTGTTGTTCAATTATTTTCAGGTAAAGAAATAATTCGACAAGAACTAATTCCATCTCGTGGTTTTCAATCCTCTATTGATTATGTGATGACTTTTGGAATTGGAACTAAAAAAATTGATTCTGTTCAGGTGATTTGGCCAAATGGTAAATTTCAAACCATCAAAAAAGTGTCTAAAAACAGCGTGATGAATTTAAATATTGCAGATGCAAAAACAGATTATATTTCTAAAAATAATAATAGTAAACCAGCATTTTCTGAAACGAAAACACCTTTTTCAGCTCATAAAGAAAACGAATATATCGATTTTGACTATGAAGGATTAATTTCCAAAATGCTTTCCCGTGAAGGGCCTTCACTTGCTGTTGGAGATATTAATGGAGATGGAAACGAAGATGTTTTTATAGGAGGAGCTAAAGGGCAGTCAGGCAAAATATATTTAAATAATGGGAATGATAATTACACCGTTTTAACTCAGAAAGAGATAGATAGTGATGCCAATTTTGAAGATACTGCAGCTAGTTTCTTTGATGCTGATAATGATGGTGATTTAGATTTATTAGTAGGTTCTGGAGGAAATGAAAAAGCAGATCAAGCAAATTATAAAAATAGATTGTACTTGAATAACGGAAAAGGAAACTTTGTAAAAAGCAAAACTACAATTCCAACTACAAATAATAATGTTTCAGTAATTGCTCCCTATGATTTTGATAATGATGGAGATATTGATGTCTTTATTGGAAGTAGAAGTGTTCCGGGTGTCTATGGAATTGACCCAAAACATTTGTTATTAGAGAATGATGGTAAAGGTAATTTTACAAATATAATTGATAAAAAAGCATTTAAGGTAAACACTTTTGGAATGGTAACAGCTGCTGTTTGGGAAGATATCGATAACGATTCCAAAAAAGATTTGATTTTGGTGGGCGATTGGACAGCACCAATAATTTTCAAAAATACTGGTAGACGATTGACTGAATATAAATCAAATCTCGTGGACTATCATGGATTTTGGAATGCGGTAAGTTGTGTAGATTTAAATAATGATGGAAAAAAAGATTTAATTCTAGGGAATAAAGGAACAAATACAACTTATAAAGCTACTAATTCAAATCCGATGAAATTGTTTACCAACGATTTTGATAATAACGGAACAATTGAACAAATAACTACTAGATCTATTGCCGGAAAAGATATGCCGATAAATCTAAAACAAGAATTAGCCAAACAAATTCCATCCATAAAAAAGAAAAATTTGAGCTATGCTGTTTATGCAAAAAAATCATTTCAAGAATTATTTACTCCAGATATTGTTGATAATTCACTCCAAAAAACAGCAAACATTCAAGAAAGTATAATTGCTATCAATAAAGGAAATGGAAAATTTGAAATACAAATACTTCCAAAAGAAGTGCAGTTTTCTTGTGTAAATACAATTTGTCAAATGGATGTCAATAATGATGGTATCTTAGATTTGATTTTGGGTGGAAATCAATATGGATTTAAGCCACAATTCTCAAGACTGGATGGCAATTACGGAAGTGTTTTGCTAGGTAACAAGAAAGGCACATTCTCTTGGTTGCCTTACAATCAATCAGGATTTTTCATAAAAGGGGAAGTAAAACAATTGAAAATAATAAAAAATAAAAATAAAGCAGTTTCATTTATAGCAGTTGTAAATGATAAAACCCCTAAAATATTTAAACGCAATGAATAATTTTTTTAGAATCGGACTAGCTTCATTGCTGTTTATCGGATGTTCCAAAAAAGAAGGACAATTATTTGAAAAACTTTCACCAGACGAGAGTAATATTACTTTTAATAATCAGTTATTAGAGTCCAAAAACATTTCCATTTTAGATTATCTCTATTATTATAATGGAGGTGGAGTATCTTTAGGAGATATAAATAATGACGGTTTAGTTGATATTTATTTTACTTCAAATCAAGGTAAAAATAAATTATATTTAAATAAAGGGAATGACAAATTTGAAGATATTTCTGCAAAAGCAGGAGTAGAAGGACAAAGCGATTGGAATGCCGGAACCGTTATGGCAGATGTAAATGGAGATGGGTATTTAGATATTTATGTCTGTGCAGTAGTAGGAATTAATGGTTTTGAGGGACATAATGAATTATTTATTAATAATAAAAATAACACTTTTACCGAAAGTGCGTCCGAATATGGCTTAGATTTAGATAATTACAGTTCCTCAGCTGCTTTCTTTGATTATGATTTGGATGGTGATTTAGACATGTATTTATTAAATCATGCTGTGCATTCAGAATTATCCTTTGGAAATGCAGACATCAGAAA
>CANEXR010000091.1 GCA_947443815.1 Flavobacteriaceae bacterium
CCTTTAAGAGTACAATAAAACCATAATAAGGCTAAACTTACAAAAGAAATTTTAGAAAACAACCCACCATTTGCAAATAATCCAATAAACAATCCCGAAGGAGAAGCAAAAAATAAAATGATTATTACATAAAACTTCCCCATGTTGCTATGAATTGATGGAAATTTCTTTAAGATTGAATCATTAAATTGAGTAAAACCAGCTAGTAAAACGAGTATTGCTGAGAAAACATGTGTGTAAAAGATTGGAATATAAAATGGAATTTGGGTTACTTCAGTTTGCTTTATTTGTAAAAAAGCAACGTTAGTATCTAAAGGGATGTAGCGTAAAGTAATTTTCAACATTAACAAAAAGAAGTATCCAATACAAAGAAAGTAAAATAAAGAAGTGTAAGATGGAAGTTTTTTTTTCAATTCTACTATTTTGCAACTTTTAGACGTATTCAAATATAAAAAAACTTCAATACTATACCTAATTTAGCCATTAGCCATTTTTATTTTAAATCAAAATACAAAAAGATATTTTTTATAATCATTCTATTTCAGTAGTATTTTTTTAAAAAATTAAGGTACTCTTTAGTGGTATTAAAAATGGTAGCGATAAATTCGAGTAAAATCAGAAATAGTAGGTTTTGATTGTGATATTGTTTGTTAATTCTTCTTTAACATTGCTTCTTTAAAACTAAATTCAAAGTATAATCTGTATTTTTGTTTTAAATATAAAAGAGGATATGAAAAAAATGATTTTATTTTTGGTTTTTGCATTGACTGTCAATCTTCAAGCACAGCAACGACCAAAATTAGTGGTTGGTATTGTAGTAGATCAAATGAAAATGGAATATCTATACCGTTTTTCAGATGATTTTTCAGCAAATGGTTTTAAACGAATCATGGATAATGGTTATACTTTTCATAATATGCACTACAATTATATGCCTACTTATACCGCTCCTGGACATGCATCTATTTATACGGGAACTACACCTTCTACCCATGGTATTGTTGGGAATGACTGGTTCAATAAAGCTACTGGAAAAGACATGTATTGCACTGATGATCCGGACGTAAAAACAATTGGTGATGGTACAGATAAGGAAGGAGCAATGTCGCCTAAAAATTTATTGACCACCACCATTACTGATGAATTGCGAATGGCAACAAACTTTAAAGGGAAGGTAATTGGAATGAGTCTTAAAGACAGAGGTGCTATTTTACCTGCTGGTCATTTTGCAAACTGGGCCTTCTGGTATAGTAAAACGGGCGCTTTTATTTCAAGTACTTTTTATGGTGCTGCCTTGCCGGATTGGGTGACGCAATTTAACGCTGAGAAGCATTATATGAACTATATAAACGCAGGATGGAACTTACTAAAACCTATGGCAGATTATAACGAAAGCCTCCCTGATGATAATCCATACGAAGGAAAAATTGACAAAACAACTGGACCCGTTTTTCCGTATGATTTGAGTAAAATTTATAAAGAAAAAGGAGCAGATGTTCTAAGAACTACTCCTTTTGGGAACGATATTTTGGCGGAATTAGCCATGAAAGCTATCGAAAAAGAGGCCCTTGGGAAAGATGATACTACTGATTTTTTAACCGTTAGTTTCTCATCAACCGATTATGTTGGCCATACATTTGGGCCACGTTCTATGGAGTTACAAGATACTTATTTGCGTTTAGACCAAACATTAGCAACATTGTTAGCTTATTTAGATAAAACAGTTGGAAAGGATAATTATTTACTTTTTTTGACAGCAGATCATGCAGGTGCTGAAAATCCAAATTATCTGAAAGACAATAAATACAATGTCAAAAATGTACCTTCAAAAGAGATTGTTGATGCTTTAAAAAAATATTCAAACGATACTTTTGGAGCTAATCTGGTCTTGGATTATTCTAATTTTAATCTATTTTTTGATCAAGAAATAATAAAACAAAAAGGATTAGAATTGTCAAAAGTAAAACAAAGTTTTAAAGATTTTCTAATGACACAAGAGCAAGTTAAAAGAGTTTATACGGAAGAAGAAATTTTAGCTTCTTCAGGTGATGACTATTTTTTGAGTTTTATAGCAAGGGGTTACGACCCTAAACAATGTGGAGATATTGTTGTTTTAGACAAAGCGGGTTTTATGCAATACCAAGCTACAGGAACTACACATGGAACACCAAACAGTTACGATACACACGTACCTTTGCTTTTTTATGGTTGGCATATACCAAAAGGAGAATTGCACTCAAAACGATATATTACTCAAATCGCACCAACACTTTCTCAATTATTAAAAATTCCATTTACAAATGGTACAGAATCCGAAGTATTAGAAACGTTGTTGGACAAAAAATAATTGTAATTTCCATCAATAAAAAAGTTCATTGAAACGAATTGCAATGAACTTTTTGAAACATCCTATTTTATAATGCTTTACAGTATTTTTACCAACTATTTTTGACTATTAAATCGTTATAAAAGTAAAAGAAAAAAATCCCATCGGTAAGATGGGATTTGTATTTTAAACTGTTGCTGCGGCTATTGGCAATGGAATTTGATTTTTTAATAAATCTTCAAAAGTTTCATGTGCTCGGATTAGATGTCCTTCACCGTTCATCCATAAAACTTCAGCTGGTTTGTATCTAGAATTGTAATTGGAGGCCATAGAGAAACAATAAGCACCTGCATTTCTAAAACTTAAAATATCGCCTTCTTTTATTTCAGCAATTTTTCTATTATTAGCAAAGGTATCTGTTTCACAAATGTACCCAACTACAGAATAAAAACGCTCTTTTCCTTTTGGATGCGAAATGTTTTCAATATGATGTTGTGAACCGTAAAACATTGGACGAATCAAATGGTTGAAGCCACTGTCTATTCCAGCAAAAACAGTTGAGGTAGTTTGTTTTACTACATTTACTTTTGCCAAAAAGAATCCAGCTTCGCTCACTAAAAATTTACCTGGTTCAAAAATTAAGGTTAATTCTTTTCCATATTCAGCACAGAATGAATTAAATCTTTTAGATAATTTTTTACCTAATTCTTCAATATCAGTTTCAATATCATCCTTTTTGTAAGGTACTTTAAAACCACTTCCAAAATCTAAGAATTCAAGATTCTTGAAATTTTTGGCTACATCAAAAAGAATTTCGGCAGCATACAAAAATACTTCGATGTCTAAAATGTCTGAACCTGTATGCATGTGAATCCCTACAATATTCATTTTTGTATTTTCAACAATACGAATCAAATGAGGTAATTGATGGATTGAAATTCCAAATTTACTATCGATATGTCCAACAGATATATTGGTATTTCCACCAGCCATTACATGAGGGTTGATACGAATACAAACTGGTGCATTTGGATATTTTGTTCCGAATTGCTCTAATATCGACAAATTGTCAATATTGATTTGTACCCCCATTGCGGCAACTTCTTCGATTTCTTCTAATGAAACACCGTTTGGAGTATAGAATATTTTTTCAGGTTCGTATCCTGCATGCAAACCTAATAATACCTCTTGTATAGAAACAGTGTCTAGTCCTGACCCCATTTCTTTTAATAATTGAAGTATAGCAACATTAGATAAAGCTTTCATGGCATAATTAATGCGTAACTTATCTACCTTGGAAAAAGCTTTTGTTAATCTGTTGTATTGGGATTGTATTTTTTCGGCATCATAAACATATAAGGGGCTACCAAATTGTTCTGCTAACTGTAATAAGTCTTTTCCTTGCATTTTGATTCAATTTTTAGGCAAATTTATTATTCTTTATCAATAGAAACAAATAAAAATCTAATTTTTAACAAATTATAACAAAATGTTATAATTTAAACAATAGTTGTTGTTATTTGTTTTTTTATAACTGTTTAAAAATACAAAAGTCCCTTGATAATATTTTTATCAAGGGACTTTTGAATAACTATTTAGTATTACAAAGCAGGTAAATCACCATTTCCTTTTGTTGGTAAATTGGTGTAACCCATTAAGAATAAATCAACTTCTCTGGCAGCTTCGCGACCTTCTGAGATAGCCCAAACTATTAGGGATTGTCCTCTTCTCATGTCTCCTGCAGTGAAAATATGTGGCACATTAGTTTGATAATTGGTTGCTTTATAATTGCTTCTCATATCTACTTGTAAACCCAATTGTTCGCTTAGAGTTGTTTCAGGTCCTGTAAAACCTAGTGCTAGTAGCGCTAAATCACAAGGCCATATTTTTTCAGAACCTTCTTTTTCAATTAGTTCTGGTCTTTGGCCAGGTGTCATTTTCCAAGCTACTTCAACAGTTTTTAAACCGACTAATTCTCCTTTTTCATTGGCAAGGAATTCTTTAGTATTAATCAACCAGTTTCTATTACATCCTTCTTCATGCGAGGATGAAGTTTTAAGTTGTAAAGGCCAAAATGGCCATGGAGTAGTTTCACTTCTTCCTACTGGAGGTTTTGGCATAATTTCAAAGTTAGTCACCGATTTGGCACCATGTCTGTTTGAAGTACCTACACAGTCTGAACCTGTGTCCCCACCACCAATAACGATTACATCTTTACCAGTTGCTTTAACTTGGTTTTCAATTGTTTCGCCGTATAAAACTTTTGTTTGTTGTGTCAAGAAATCCATAGCTTGAACCACTCCTTTGCTATCAGCTCCTTTGGTAGGTAAGCTTCTTCTTTCGGTAGCGCCACCGCACAATACGATAGAATCAAATGCATTCAACTCCTCAACACTAAAATTTACACCAACATTTACATTGGTTTTGAAAACAATTCCTTCCGCTTCTAAAATAGCAACTCGTCTGTCTATAATTCCTTTTTCTAATTTGAAATTTGGAATCCCATAACGAAGTAATCCACCTATTGCATTGTCTCTTTCAAAAACAGTAACGGTATGACCAGCACGATTTAATTGTTGTGCAGCTGCTAATCCAGCTGGTCCAGAGCCTACAACTGCAACAGTTTTACCCGTTCTTATTGCAGGAGTTTGAGGTTTAATCCAACCTTCAGCGAAACCTCTTTCAATGATGTTCTTTTCAATATTTTCAATTGCAACAGGCTCTTTGATGATTCCTAAAACACATGATTTTTCGCATGGCGCAGGACATAATCTTCCTGTAAATTCAGGAAAATTGTTTGTTGACTGTAAAATTGCCAAAGCACTTTCCCATTCTTCTTGATGTACCATGTCATTAAAATCAGGAATTAAATTTCCTAATGGACAAGCACTGTGACAAAAAGGGATTCCACAATCCATACATCTTGAACCCTGCTCTTTTATTTTATCTTTTGCCAGCGGAATCGTAAATTCATCATAATTTGATACACGTTCTACAACAGCTATATTACTTTCGTCAGTTCTATTATATTCTTTAAATCCTCCTATCTTACCCATGACTATACTGCTATTAATTCTTGTATTTGCTTTTCTTCTGCTAATCTTTTCAACGCTTTTTTGTAATCTGTTGGCATCACTTTAATGAAGTGTTTTTGTTGGTTTTCCCAATCGCTCAAAATACGTTTAGCTAATGGACTATTTGTGTACATTGAATGATTGCGTATTAAACGTCTCAATTTAGTCAAATCTTCATCTTCAATTGGTTCAAAAGCAACCATTTCCATATTACAAAGTGTAGCATCAAATTTTTTGTTTGGATCAAAAACATAAGCAATACCACCACTCATACCGGCAGCAAAATTTCTTCCAGTTTTACCTAATATCACTACGGTACCACCTGTCATGTATTCGCAACCATGGTCTCCAATTCCTTCAACAACTGCTGTAGCTCCAGAATTTCTTACCGCAAAACGCTCTCCTGCCATACCATTAATATAGGCTTCACCCGTAATAGCACCATAAAGAGCGACATTACCAATAATAATGTTTTCTTCTGGTTTGAAAGTTGCAGTTGGAGGGACTTTTATAATCAATTTTCCTCCAGAAAGCCCTTTTCCTAAATAATCATTACAGTTTCCATGAATTTTGAAAGACAATCCATTTGTAGCAAAAGCTCCAAAACTCTGTCCAGCCGAACCGGTAAAATCAACTAATATCGTATCTTCAGGTAACCCTTGAGCACCATATATTTTTGATATTTCATTACTCAATATAGCACCAACTGAACGGTCTGTATTTTTGATGTCAAATGTAACTCTTGTTTTTTCTTTTCTATAAATAGAAGGAATGGCAGCTTTTATAATATCAAAATCCAATACATGTTCTAATGCATGATCTTGTGATGTTGTGTTATGATTCGGAACTGTTTTTGCTTTTTCTGGCTTATAAAGAATAGTCGATAAATCTAAACCACTAGCTTTATAATGTTTGATAGCTTTATTGACATTCAATTTTTGAGATTGTCCTACCATTTCTTTAAGCGTTCTGAAGCCTAATTGTGCCATTATTTCTCTTAACTCTTCTGCAATAAAGTACATGAAGTTAATGATGTGTTCTGGTGTTCCTTTGAAATTTTTTCTCAATTCAGGATCTTGCGTTGCAATACCTACTGGACAAGTGTTCAAGTGACAGGCTCTCATCATGATACAACCGGATGCTACTAATGGAGCAGTTGCAAAACCAAATTCTTCAGCACCAAGCAAAGCAGCAATCGCTACATCACGTCCTGTTTTTAATTGTCCGTCACATTCTAAAACCACACGACTTCTTAAATCATTTAAGATTAATGTTTGTTGTGCTTCGGCAAGACCAAGTTCCCAAGGAATTCCTGTATGTTGTAATGAAGTTAATGGTGCAGCACCCGTTCCTCCATCGTATCCTGAAATTAAAATTACATCTGCTTTTGCTTTAGCAACACCGGCAGCAATCGTTCCAACACCAACTTCAGAAACTAACTTAACATTAATTCGAGCTTCACGATTGGCATTTTTTAAATCGAAGATTAATTGTGATAAATCTTCAATAGAATAAATATCGTGATGTGGCGGAGGTGAAATAAGACCAACATAAGGCGTTGAATTTCTAGTTTCAGCAATCCAAGGCACTACTTTTTCACCCGGTAATTGACCACCTTCTCCAGGTTTTGCACCTTGAGCCATTTTGATTTGAATCTCTTTGGCATTTGTCAAATAATTGATAGACACACCAAATCTTCCAGAAGCTACTTGTTTGATTGCACTATTTCTAGAATCTCCATTCAATTCTTTTTGGAAACGTTTAGGATCTTCTCCACCTTCTCCAGAATTACTTTTTCCACCAATTCGGTTCATCGCTATCGCTAAATTCTCATGCGCTTCTAAACTGATAGAACCATAAGACATAGCACCTGTTTTGAATTTTTTTACAATTTCTGTCCAAGGTTCAACTTCATCAATTGAAATTGGATCTAAATTATTAAATTCAAATAAGCCTCTAATAGTCATTAGATTTCTACTTTGATTGTTAACCATATCAGAGTATTCTTTATAACTTTCGGGACTGTTTAAACGAACCGCTTGTTGTAATTTAGCTATAGTAGTTGGATTGAACATGTGTTTTTCACCAGATCTTCTCCATCTGTAAATACCTCCAATTTCAAGTGGCAATAAACTAGCAACTTTTGAATTTGGGAATGCCTTTTGATGTCTTTTCTTAACTTCTTTTTCTACTTCCATTAAGCCAATTCCTTCTATTCTGGAAGGCGTGTAAGGGAAATATTTGGTGCTAAAGGTTTTGTTTAAACCTAAAATTTCAAAAATTTGGGCCGCTCTATACGAATGTAAAGTAGAGATACCAATTTTATTCATGATTTTAAGGATTCCTTTTGCAATGGCTTTATTATAATTTGTAATAGCATAATCTGCTTTTACACCAGTGATAAATCCTTCATTGACTTGGTTATGAATTATTTCATTTACCATATAAGGGTTTATTGCACTAGCACCATAACCAAATAATAAAGCAAAATGATGTGGTTCGCGAGGTTCAGCAGACTCAATAATAATTCCAAATTTGGAACGCACTCCTAAAATATTTAGGGAATGGTGTATGTAAGAGCAGGCTAATAACATTGGAATTGGAGCCATTTTTTCAGTAACACCTCTATCGGAAAGAATAACAATATTACATCCTTCAGACACCGCTTTGAAAGTGGCTTGAACACATTTTTCAAGAGAACGTTCTAAACCATTAACCCCTTTTTCTATTTTGTATAAAGTAGAAATCGTTACGGATTTGAAGTCAACATGATTAATGTTTCTTATTTTATCTAAATCTTCGTTTGAAATAACTGGATTTTGAATTTTAAGTTTTTTACATTGTTTTGGTTCAATGTCAAATATATTGAAATCACCACCAATTGCTAAACTGATATCTGTAATGATTTCTTCACGGATACCATCCAAAGGAGGATTGGTTACTTGAGCAAATAATTGTTTGAAATAGTTGTATAATAACTGAGGTTGATCTGATAAAACAGCTAGTGGAGTATCATTACCCATAGAACTAATGGCTTCTGCACCTTGAGCTCCCATCGGGTTTATAATGGTTTTTAAATCTTCAATGGTATAACCAAACAAACGTTGTCTAGTTGAAAAATCAGTTGTTTCTACTGGAATAGCATTGTCTGTATATGGGATTTTGGCTAGTTGTAATAAATTATCGTCCAACCATTTTTTATATGGACGTTTCGTAACCACTGAATTTTTGATCTCGTCATCTTCAATGATACGACCTTCATTCATATCTACTAGGAACATTTTTCCTGGTTCCAAACGACCGTGTTGTACTACATCTTCTGGATTAATATCAAGTACCCCAATTTCAGAAGACATGATTACAAAACCACTTTTAGTAAGCGTATAACGAGAAGGACGCAATCCATTTCTATCTAATAAAGCACCAATTACATTACCATCTGTAAACGGAATAGAAGCAGGACCATCCCAAGGCTCCATGATACAAGCATTGTATTCATAAAATGCTTTTTTGTCTTCCGACATGGTTTGGTGTTTTTCCCAAGCTTCAGGAACAACCATCATCATTGCTTCAGGTAAGGAACGTCCAGTCATTAATAACAACTCGATAACCATATCCATAGAAGCAGAATCTGATTTTCCTTCTAATATAATAGGAAATAATTTTTTGATATCATCACCAAAAACATCGCTTTTCATCAACTCTTCACGAGAACGCATTCTGCTAATGTTTCCACGAAGTGTATTGATTTCCCCATTATGGCACATGTATCTAAACGGTTGTGCTAATTCCCAAGAAGGAAATGTATTTGTAGAGAAACGTTGGTGAACTAATGCAAGTCTAGTTACTAAGTCGCTGTCTAATAAATCGGTATAATAGCGGCTAATGTCTTCTGGCATTAACAGACCTTTATATATTATAGTAGTAGTAGAGAAACTAGAAAAGTAAAACATGTGACTTTCCGAAGTTCTTGAATTTCGGATTGTATGTTCTGCAATTTTTCTGGCAGCAAACATTTTAGCATTAAATTGTTGCTCCGTAAGATCCAATCCGTTTTTTGTAACAAAAACTTGTTTCACCGTTGGTTCTTTTTCGGCTGCAATTTGTCCAAGATTTGAAACATCTACAGGAACATCTCTCCAACCTATAATTTTTAGATTTTGATCTTTAATAGCATTTTCAAAAGTTGTTTTACAAAATGCTACTTGGTTCTTGCTTTTCGGCATAAAAACCATTCCTACTGCATATTCTCTTGTTTCTGGAATTTCAAAATCACAAACTTTCTTAAAAAAATCATGAGGAATGTCAAATAATATTCCTGCTCCATCTCCAGTTCTTCCA
>CANEXR010000092.1 GCA_947443815.1 Flavobacteriaceae bacterium
AATGCATTGGCTTTGATACAAAAAGTGACTTCAAATGATGCTTCGACTTTGACTATAGGGCGCGCACAATATTCTTGTCTGCCTAATAATGATGGTGGAATTGTGGATGATTTGATTGTTTATAAAATGAAGGATGAACAGTATTTATTGGTGGTCAATGCATCTAATATTGATAAGGATTGGGATTGGATTATGGCTCATAATGATTGTGACGTAAGCATGAAAAACCTTTCGGATGAGTATTCCTTATTGGCAATTCAGGGTCCTAAAGCCGTTGAGGCAATGCAATCGTTGTCATCATTGGATCTATCGGCTATTGCGTATTACCATTTTGAGGTGGGCGATTTTGCTGGGATTGAAAACGTAATTATTTCGGCTACGGGTTACACTGGTTCAGGAGGTTTTGAAATTTATTGTAAAAATTCGGAAGTGGAACAAATTTGGAATGCAGTTTTTGAAGCGGGTGCTGCTTATAGTATTCAACCTATTGGTCTTGCTGCTCGTGATACATTGCGTTTAGAAATGGGATTTTGTTTGTATGGCAATGATATTAATGATACTACATCGCCATTAGAAGCTGGTTTGGGATGGATTACTAAATTCACCAAAGCATTTACAAATTCTGAAAACCTAAAAAAACAAAAAGAAACGGATGTTGCTAAAAAATTAGTTGGTTTTGAAATGCAAGAACGTTCGGTACCTAGACATGATTATGAAATTGTGGATGCAACAGGAACGGCTATTGGAATTGTGACTTCGGGAACCATGTCGCCATCTATGAACATAGGGATTGGTTTGGGTTATGTCACCACAGAACACAGTGCAATTGGCAGTGATATATACATTAGAATTCGTAAAAATGATGTTCCTGCCAAGGTAGTGAAATTACCATTTTACAAAAAATAAAAGAACATTATGAGGGTATTTTTGCTGGGACTTTTTTTATTTAGCTTGCCTCTATTTGCTCAAAATGGAGTAAAAACATGCAAAATACTTTCTAAAATAAATGCGCTTATTCAAGAGCAACATTATAAACCAAAACCGATTGACGATAGTTTATCGGTTTATGTTTTTGATGCTTTATTGGACGAATTAGATCCAAACAGGAATTTATTCACCAAAAATGAATACCAAAAACTGTGTAAGCATCGGTTGGCATTAGACAATTATATCCAACAGAAAGATTGTTCTTTTATGACTGATTTTGTTTTAGCCTATCAAAATGGGCTGGAAAGAAAGAAAAGAATTCTCGAAAAAATACAAAAAGAAGCTTTTGATTACACCACAAAAGACACGGTTAAGTTTTCGAAAACAAATTTCCCATTTGACCTTGAAGAAACGGATCTTGAAAAAGTTTGGAAAAAACGAATTCGGTATGATATTCTTGAAGATATTTCTAAATTAAGTGCTAATTTGGATTCTATAACCCCTCATTTTGTAACGCTTGAAAAAAGTACCAAATTCAAAATATTAGACACCAATTTATGCAAAGTAAATAGTATTTTGAGCAGTCAAAAAGGCTTAGAATATGAAATTCAAAATAGCTTTCTCAATATTTTTTGTACCTATTTTGATCCGCATACCAATTATTTTTCTGTCGATGCGAAATCGAGTTTCATGTCGTCGCTGTCAACTAGTACGCTGTCTTTAGGGCTGAATTTAACCATAAATGATAAAGAAGAAATTATAATTGAAGAAATTGTTCCGGCGGGACCCGCTGATAAAACTGGAAAATTTGAAAAAGAGGATATAATTTTAAAGGTCTCCAATAAAAAAGGAGATGAATATTCCGTGTCCTGTGCTTCTTTAGAAAAAGTTGGAGAGTTGCTTTTTTCCGATTCAAACACCGAAATTGAATTGACTATTCAGAAAAAAAACGGGAATATCATTCCTATTCTACTCAAAAAACAAGTAATGAAAGCCACTACAAATGCAGTCTATAGCTACGTTGTGGAGAAGGAAACCAAAATTGGTTATATCAATATTCCAAGTTTTTATTCTGATTTTGATGGCTATACAGTTCAAGGTTGTGCCGATGATGTGGCAAAGGAGATTTTGAAACTTCAAAAAGACACTATAAAAGGATTAGTCATTGATTTGCAAAACAACGGTGGAGGTTCAATGGATGAAGCCATAAAATTAGTAGGAATGTTTATTGATTATGGACCAATATCTGTTTTAGTCGATAATAAAAACAAACTAAATACCCTTAAAGACCCTAATCGCGGTAGTTTTTACACAGGTCCTGTCGTGTTGTTAATTAATGGCAATTCTGCTTCTGCAAGTGAATTTTATTCGGCTGCAATGCAAGATTATAACAGAGCAATTGTCATTGGTAGTAAATCAATGGGTAAAGCTTCGATGCAAACCATTTTACCTTTGGACGAAAATAATCAACAAGATTTTGTAAAACTAACTGTCGAAAAATTTTATCGAATTACAGGAGACAGCAATCAAATAAAAGGAATTATTCCTGATGTTTCGATTCCTATTTTGTTTGACAGTATTATGACTCGTGAAATAAGTCTTAAAAATGCGTTGAAGTATGACTCTATTGGTGTGAAAAACAGATTCAATTCGTTACCAAAAAATAATTTTGAAAAAATAATTGCTTTGAGTGATGCCAGAGTCAAACAATCCCCTCTTTTTAAAGAAATTAGCATTGTTAATTCTGAAATAAATGCCATTTATCAAAATCAAAAAAAGCCAACTCGAATCATTTTTAAAGATGTATTTAATGATGTTCATGAATTTGATGCTCTTTGGAAAAAAGTAAAAAAAATTGCTGAAACAGAATCTAGCTGTACTATCACTAATAATTCGTATGATTTAGAAAAATTAAAATTTGATCCGTATGAACAAGATATCAATACCTTTCGAATTAAAAACCTAAGAATGAATCCATATTTAGAAGAAGCAATCGCGATACTAAATGATTACAACAATTTAAAAAAATAAAACCAAAATGAAAGTATTCCTAAGTTTGTTCCTATTGTTATTTGTAGTAACATTATCAAACGCACAAGAATTTCAAACCCCAATTGACTATTTGAATTATATTGGAAAAGAAACGGATTTGATTTCAAAAACAACTTGGAAATATACCGCAGCAGTAGCACATAGTAAAAATGCCCGAAAAATTGATGCAAACCGTAAATCATTGATCAAAACAATCCAAAATGCAACCAAAAAAATTGAAGCAATACAAAATGGTTACAAAGGTGATATGGAATATAGAAATCAACTCCTAGCCTATTTGTCTATTTCTGAAAAACAAATCAATCAAGAGTACGAAAAAATAATAGACATGCAGGAAGTTGCAGAACAATCGTATGATTATATGGAAGCATATATTTTAGCCCGAGATTTAGTGAATGAAAAAATAAATGAAGAGGTTGAAAAACTAAATGCCAATCAAAAAATATTTGCAAATAAATATGGAATTCAAATTAATGAAGATACCAGTGAATTGAGTAAAAAAATGAAAATTTCAAATGAGGTTTTTGAAAACCATACCCAACTGTATTTGATCTTTTTTAAAATAAATTATACCGAATCTGTTTTAATGAAAGCAGTAGCTGATAATGATTTGAATGCCATTCAACAAAACAGTAATGCTTTAGAACAATATTCAGACGAAGGGCTAGAAAAACTAAAAACATTTAAAAGTTATAAAGAGGATGTAATGCTGGTAAATGCGACCAAAAAAGTACTTGAGTTTAGCAAAAAAGAAGCTTTAGAATTTAGTCCAAATATTGTTTCCTTTATTATGCTCAATCAAAAATTTCAAGAAAATAAAAAAACAATAGACAATAAACCCGCTAATAGTAGAACAAAAGAAGAAATTGATGCTTTTAACAAACAAGTCTCTGAATTGAATAAAGAAGTTGCCTCTTATAACAAACTAAATATGAAATTCAATTCAGACCGACAAAATGCAATTAATTCTTGGAATACAACAGCTGATGCGTTCATAAATAAACATGTTCCAATTGATTAATAAAAAACATTTTGGTAAAATAAGGAATAACTGTATTTTTGCAGTTCAAAATAAGAAATAGAAATGGGAAGAGCGTTTGAGTTCAGAAAAGGAAGAAAAATGAAACGTTGGTCAGCAATGGCCAAAGCCTTTACCAGAATTGGTAAAGATATTGTAATGGCAGTAAAAGAAGGAGGTCCAAATCCGGAAGCCAATTCAAGATTAAGAGCCGTAATTCAAAATTCAAAGGCAGTGAATATGCCTAAAGAAAATGTAGAACGCGCCATTAAAAAAGCAACCGATAAAGATACAGCAAACTATAAAGAGGTCTTATTTGAAGGATATGCACCACACGGGATTGCAATTCTTGTAGAAACGGCTACAGATAATAACAATAGAACAGTTGCTAACATTCGCAGTTATTTTAATAAATGCAATGGTACAATGGGAACACAAGGTTCTGTTGAATTTATGTTTGACCATACTTGTAATTTTAGAATCCCAGCAACAGGAATTGACCCAGAAGAATTAGAATTAGAATTAATCGATTTTGGTGCTGAGGAAGTTTTTGAAGACGAAGATGGTATTTTAATTTATGCTCCTTTTGGAAGTTTTGGAACAATTCAAAAAGAATTAGAAAACAGAGGATTGGAAATTTTATCTTCTGGTTTTGAAAGGATTCCCCAAATTACAAAAGCACTTACAGAAGCACAAATTGCGGATGTTGAGAAATTAATAGAAAAAATTGAAGAAGATGATGATGTTATGAATGTCTATCATACAATGGCAGAGAATTAATTTTTTAGATTCGTTATAAACCACAAAAAAGTCCCGAATTCGGGACTTTTTTGTGGTTTATAATAAGGTGTGTTATTTTATAAATTCAATTTTTTGAGCTTCTTCTTCATTAATACTGTCAAAGAAACCTTGTTCATTCATCCAATCATCACTAAATACTTTACTCATATATCGAGACCCATGGTCCGGAAATATAGCTATTACATTGCTGTTTGCATCAAATTCTCCTTCATCGGCATATTGCTTTATAGCTTGAAGTACTGCGCCAGATGTATAGCCAACAAATAAACCTTCTCTTTTAGCTAATTCTCTAGTGGAATGTGCGCTTTCTTCATCAGTAACTTTCATGAACTTATCGATGATTTCAAAGTCTGTTGCTGATGGAATTAAATTCTTTCCTAGACCTTCAATTCGATAAGGATAAATTTCTCCGTTATCAAATTCTTTAGTTTCATGGTATTTTTTTAATACCGAACCAAAAGCGTCAACACCTAGGATTCTAATATTGGGGTTTTGTTCTTTTAAATATTTTGCAGTACCAGATATAGTTCCTCCCGTTCCGCTACAGGCTATAAGATGGGTTAGTTTACCATTGGTTTGTTTCCAAATTTCTGGACCTGTAGTCAGATAATGTGCATCAATATTCAATTGATTAAAATATTGATTGATATAAACAGAACCTTTTGTTTCTTCGTGCAGTCTTTTGGCAACACTATAATAGGAACGCTCATCATCGGCGCTAACATGCGCTGGACAAACATATACCTTTGCGCCTAAACTACGAAGCATATCAATTTTATCCTTTGATGATTTTGAGCTTACTGCAAGAATACAGCTGTATCCTTTTATAATGCTTACCATTGCCAAACTAAAACCAGTATTTCCAGAAGTAGTTTCAATTATGGTATCGCCAGGAGTTAAAATTCCTTTCTTTTCAGCCTCTTCGATTATATATAATGCTATTCTATCTTTTGACGAATGTCCTGGATTAAAAGCTTCTACCTTTGCGTAGAAATTACCTTCTAACTCTTCGGTTACTTTATTTAGTTTAATAAGTGGAGTGTTACCTATTAACTCTAAAACATTATTATAAGCATTTATTTCTTCTTTCATAAAAAAATAGTTAATCAAGGGCGCTTTTTAATTTAACCTCAATACGTGGCAAATTTAACAAAAAAAATCTAATTAGTTTTTAATTTTTTCTAAATCTAACAAAAAACTATATTCTTTAGCTAATTCTTTAATGGCTTCAAATCGTCCAGAAGCTCCTCCGTGTCCAGCATCCATGTTTGTGTTCAAAAATAAAACAGTATCATCTTTTTTCATAGACCTAAGTTTCGCTACCCATTTTGCTGGTTCCCAGTATTGTACTTGAGAATCATGAAGCCCTGTAGAAACAAACATATTAGGATATTTTTGCACTTTAACATTATCATAAGGAGAATACGACAACATATAATCATAATATTTTTTGTCATTTGGATTTCCCCATTCATCATATTCGCCTGTTGTAAGCGGTATACTATCATCAAGCATAGTGGTTATTACATCTACAAATGGGACTTGTGCAATAACACCATTGTATAATTCTGGAGCCATGTTAACAACTGCTCCCATCAATAATCCACCTGCTGACCCACCTTCTGCATACAAATGAGCTGCTGAAGTATATTTTTCCTGAATTACAAATTTGGAACAATCAATAAAATCGGTAAAGGTGTTTTTCTTTTTTAATAATTTCCCATCTTCATACCATTGTCTGCCCAAATCTTCTCCACCACGAATGTGAGCAATAGCAAACACAAATCCTCGGTCCAAGAGTGACAATCGTGTAGATGAAAAATACGTTTCCATTGTATAACCATACGAACCATAGGCATATAATAATAATGGATTACTACCATCTTTTTTCAAATCTTTACGATAGACCATAGAAATTGGCACTTTTGTACCATCAGTAGCTGTAGCCCAAATACGCTCTTCTATATAATTGTTTTTATCAAATTTACCGCCAAGCACTTGTTGCTCTTTCTTCACTTCTTTTTCTTTTGTCTTCATATTAAAATCAATAATAGAAGACGGTGTTGCCAATGATTGATAACTATAACGCAAAATTGAGGTATCAAAATCAACATTTGTTGTTGTATAAGCATTATAGGTTTCACTTCCAAAAGGCAAATAATACTCTTCTGCTCCACTCCATGGCATAATTCGGATATGATTCAAACCATTAGAACGTTCTTCTACCACTAGATAATCCCTAAAAATTTCAATATCTTCTAACAATACGTCTTTTCTATGCGGTATAACATCCTTCCAGTTTTCTTTTGCAGTAGCATTTTCAGGAGTTTTCATCAATTTAAAATTCAAGGCTTTGTCTTTATTGGTAAGCACATAAAACGAATCTCCAAAATGTGAAATACTATATTCTAATCCGCGAACTCTTGGCTGAAAAACAACAAATTCTCCATCTGGAGTATCTGAATTCAAAATTCTATATTCTGTTGTTAAAGTACTACCTGAACCAATTACGATGTATTTTTTTGATTTTTCTTTGCTTACAGAAACATTGAAGGTGTCATCTTTTTCATAATAAACCAACACATCATCCGCGGCAGCAGTCCCTAATTTATGTTTAAAAACTTTATCCGAACGCAAAGTAACTTTATCTTGTCTGGTATAAAAAAAGGTTTTATTATCATTGGCCCAAACGGAGCTCCCAGTAGCATTTTCTATTTTATCCGAAAGAATTTCACCTGTTTCTAGATTTTTTATTTGAATTGTATAAATGCGTCTGCCAAAGGTATCCACTCCAAACGAAGCAAACTTATTATCAGGACTTACACTTAAACCTCCTAACTGAAAAAACGAATGTCCTTTGGCCAAATCATTACAATTAAACAAAATTTCTTCATCAGCAGATAGACTTCCTTTTTTTCTGGAATAAATAGGGTAATCTTGGCCTTTTTCATACCGTGTAATGTAGTAATATCCATTGTATAAATACGGAACGGATTGATCATCTTCTTTAATTCTGCTTTTCATTTCTTCAAACAAAGCCGTTTGAAAATCTTTAGTATGGGCAGTCATTGCCTCATAATAAGCATTCTCCTGATTCAAATAATCTATTACTTCAGGATTTTCTCTTTCATTCAACCAAAAATAATTATCAATTCTTACATCTTTATGCTTTTCGAGTGTTTTGGGAACTATTTTTGCTTTTGGAGCCAATAAATCTAATGACATGGTTTGTGCTTTGGTTTTAGTAAATGAAATTGCAAAAATAACACAAAGACCTACTAGTATAAATCTGTTTTTCATTATTTTTTGTTGAATATGACTTTGCAATATACTAATTTTGCAACAAACTAATTTAAAAAAGTTAAAAAATGGATTTAATGGGAATGATGGGTAAACTTAGAGAAACCCAACAAAAAATAGAAGATACTAAAAAACGCTTAGATACCGTACTTATAGACGAACAAAGTAATGACGGTTTATTGAAAGTGACACTTTCTGCTAATAGAAAAATAAAATCAATCACAATTGATGATGCGTTATTAGAAGACAAAGAGCAACTCGAAGATTATCTAATTATGACTTTAAACAAAGCCATTGAGAAAGCTTCCAATGTTAATGAAGCTGAATTAGATGCGGTTGCCAAAATGGATATGCCAATGATTCCAGGAATGGATAATTTATTCAAATAAAAATTTAAATAGGTAAGGTTTACCGTTTTAGCAATACACTTCACTTTAAACCTTACCTTTTTTTAAACCTAAAATACTAATTTTTCTAAAGTTTCCAATACATAAGTATGCATTACTTCTCTATAATCAAGATGAGTAACTATTCGCAACTTTCCATGTCCCATCGAGCTTATCGAAATATTTTTTTGCTTCAATTTTTCAATCAAAAGCGAATCACTACAATTAGGTGCTAATGAAAAAATCAAAATATTTGTTTCCACAGGTTCTACCGAAGCCACCCAACTTACCCTCTT
The DNA here is from genome assembly GCA_947443815.1 of Flavobacteriaceae bacterium. Classification (GTDB taxonomy): domain Bacteria; phylum Bacteroidota; class Bacteroidia; order Flavobacteriales; family Flavobacteriaceae; genus Flavobacterium. The sequence goes on from CANEXR010000092.1 coordinate 8,781, forward strand.
CAAAACCTCAGCCAATTCCTTTGCTCTACGATGATCTTCTACCAATCGTTCGATATTATGGTCCAAAGCAAACATTCCTGCAGCTGCCAAATATCCAACTTGTCGCATTCCGCCTCCAAATATTTTTCGAATCCGCAAAGCCCTGTGTATCGTCGCTTTGTCCGATAACAATACAGAACCAATAGGCGCTCCAAGTCCCTTAGAAAAACAAACAGAAATCGTATCAAATAATTTTCCAAAAGCCTTAGGATCTTGATTTTTAGCGACCAAAGCATTCCATATTCGTGCACCATCCAAATGGAATTTCAAATTATTAGCCACACAAACCTGCTTTATTTTTTGCAAATCTTCCAGTTCATAACAAGCACCTCCACCTTTATTAGTCGTGTTTTCCACACAAACCAAAGTCGTCAAAGGACTATGATAAAACTCCGGATCATTAATCGAACCAGCAACTTGTTCCGCAGTTATCATCCCCCGATGTCCATCCAATAAACAACATGAAACACCACTATTAAAAGAAACTCCTCCGCCTTCATAATGATACACATGCGCATATTTATCCGCAATCAACTGCTCACCAGGTTGTGTATGCAATTTAATCGCCGTTTGATTAGCCATTGTCCCAGAAGGAAAAAACAACCCTGCCTCCATTCCAAACATTTCAGCAACTCTAGCTTCTAACGCTATAACTGTCGGATCCTGTTTGTACACATCATCGCCCACTTTGGCATTGAACATATACTGCAACATTTCATTAGAGGGCTTCGTAATTGTATCGCTTATTAAATTTATTTCCATATTGTAAAAACTATATCTTATTTTTGCATTTCAAAATTTGTAAAATTATCAGAAGCTAATCCTGCTATCCGTTACAATCTTTTTCTAAAACTCCTTTTTTTGTAAAAAGAAAAAA
>CANEXR010000093.1 GCA_947443815.1 Flavobacteriaceae bacterium
AACAGCAAATTACCACTTAAAGGAAAAAAAATATTAATTACTGCTGGTCCCACATACGAAGCTATAGATCCTGTGCGTTTTATAGGAAATCATTCTTCAGGAAAAATGGGATTTGATATTGCATGGAGTGCAGCAAATTTGGGTGCTTCAGTTATTTTGATTGCTGGACCAACACATTGTAAAGTGGATCATTCTTTAATAAATTTGGTTAAAGTTGTTTCAGCACAAGAAATGTATGATGCTTGCCATTCTTATTATGCTGATGTTGATGTGGCTATTGCAGCCGCTGCAGTTGCTGATTACAAGCCTAAAACCGTTGCTTTGCAGAAAATCAAAAAAGCGGCTGACGAATTTACAATAGCATTAGAAAAAACAAAAGATATATTAGCCTCATTAGGTGCAAGTAAGAAAAATCAATTTTTAATTGGCTTTGCTTTAGAAACGGAAAATGAAATTGAAAATGCATCCCTTAAAATTCAGAAAAAAAACTTAGATTTGATAGTCTTAAATTCTTTGCAGGATAAAGGCGCAGGTTTTGGGAAAGACACAAATAAAGTTACCTTCATCGATAAGAATTTTAATGTAGAACCAATGGAATTAAAATCGAAAGAAGCTGTCGCTGATGATATATTAAATAAAGTAATAGCCTTTTTTTATGAATAAACTAGTTGCTTTTTTCTTGTTTTTTGTTTGTGCTTTTTCACAAGCGCAACAGCTCAACTGTACCGTTACAATAAATACACAAAGGCTTTCAGTTACAAATCAACAAGTTTTTAAGACTTTAGAAACTTCATTGACAGAATTTGTAAATAAAACCGATTGGACAGGTCAGGCATTAAAACAAAACGAGAAAATAAATTGCTCCATGTACATAACCCTTTCTTCAAATGATTCGGATCAATTTTCAGGGACAATACAAGTACAGTCTTCGAGATTAATTTATAATTCCTCTTATGCCTCTCCAATTTTAAATTTTAATGACAAAGATTTTAATTTTGTTTACACTGAGTTTCAAAATTTATTATACAATCCAGCTGTTTTTGAATCAAATTTAGTTTCGGTAGTTTCTTTTTATAGTTATATAATTTTGGGTATGGATGCTGATTCATTTATGCCATTAGCAGGGAATGCTTATTTTGAAACAGCTCAAAATATTGCTAATGTAGCTCAACAAGGAGGGTATAAAGGATGGAGCCAAACGGATGGAAATCAAAACAGGTATTTTTTAATCAACGATTTACTATCACCAACTTTCAATGAAATAAGAAACAGTTCCTTTATTTATCACTCAGGCTTGGATAGTATGCATAAAGACTTGAAAGGAGCAAAAGAGAAAATAAAAGAATCCCTACTCAATCTTAATAAAGTTGGTGCATCAAGACCAAATGCATTTTTAACCCGTGTTTTTTTTGATGCCAAATCAGATGAAATTGTCTCAATTTTTTCAGGTGGACCCAATATTTCTATTACTGATTTAGTTGAAAGTCTTAATAAAAATTCCCCTCTAAACTCTAGTAAATGGGGGTTGATTAAATTTTAATCGATTAATAATTATTAAATAACCCAAATTTATTTATTCAAAAAAACTATAAATGATAACATCACTATCGATAAAAAACTATGCCCTAATCGAAAAATTAGCTATCGATTTTTCTAAAGGTTTTTCAATAATTACAGGAGAAACTGGTGCAGGTAAATCGATAATATTAGGTGCTTTAGGTTTAGTTTTAGGAAAAAGAGCTGATTTGACTTCTTTGAAAAATAAAGAAGAAAAATGTATCATTGAAGCCCATTTTGAAATTTCTAAATACAATTTGCTTCCTTTTTTTGAAGCTAATGATTTAGATTATGAGCCCGAAACAATTATTCGACGTGAAATTTTACCTTCAGGAAAGTCAAGAGCTTTTATTAATGATAGTCCAGTAAATCTTCAAGAATTACAAGAATTAAGTCAGTTTTTAATTGACATCCATTCACAACAACAAACGCAAGAGCTTTCAGAAGAAAATGTTCAATTTAAAATAATTGACGCTATAGCGAATAATCAACTCGATATACAAGATTATCAAGTGCTTTTGAAAAGTTATAAAGGGGATAAAGCCACTTTGAATTCCTTGTTAAAAAAGCAGGGTGATTCCTTAAAAGAGCAAGAATACAATGCTTTTTTACTAGAAGAATTAGTTGCGGCACAATTAAAGGCTGGTGAACAAGCCCTACTCGAGGCTGATTTTGAAAAACTCAATAATGTTGAAATTATAAAAGAATCCATTGATAAAGCACTTGCTATAGCTAATGAAGAACAGTTGGGAGTACTTAATAACTTAAAAGAAATTAAGTTGTCATTACAGAAAATTGCCCCATTTTCAGCCGAATACCATTCTTTATTAGAAAGAATAGTCAGTCTCACAATTGAATTTGATGATATTTCAGATGAATTGAACCGCTGTTCTGAAAAATTAGTCAACGATCCTGAACAGTTAGATTTGATAAGCCAAAAACTTCAAGTAATTTTTAATTTACAAAAAAAGCATCAAGTTACAACTGTGGAGGATTTATTAGAAATTCAAAATCAATTAGAAAATTCTATTTTAGAAATTGGCAATTTAGAAAATGATATTGCAGCCTTAACAGAAGCTATTCAAGAAAAAACACTTGCATTAGATATTTTGTCTACTTCTGTTCATGAAAAAAGAATGGCATCTGTTCCCATTTTATCTAAAAAATTAACGACTATTTTAGAAACTTTAGGAATGCCTAATGTTCGTTTTAAAATCGATATTATTGCAACTTCTAATTATTTTCAAAACGGGAAAGACGAAATTCAGTTTTTATTTTCAGCTAATAAAGGAACTGATTTTGGATTACTAAAAAAAGTAGCTTCTGGAGGTGAAATGTCTAGAATTATGTTAGCAGTTAAGGCAATTTTGGCTCAATATTCAAAACTACCAACTTTAATTTTTGATGAAATTGACACAGGTGTTTCTGGAGAAATTGCCATAAGAATGGGAGAAATTATGAAAGAAATGAGTTTAGAAATGCAAATTTTTGCAATAACACATTTGCCACAAATTGCGGCTAAAGGTCTGGCTCATTTCAAAGTATTTAAGTCTACTATTGAGGATGATACGCAATCAGAATTAAAGTTATTATCTAATGAAGAAAGAGTAGTTGAAATAGCACAAATGCTATCAGGAACTGTTATTTCTGATTCGGCCTTAAATCATGCTAAAGCCTTGTTGAACTAAAAAAATGAGCTATATTTGCCTTCAAATTCTAAGAAAATGGAGTTGAAATTAAAATATTTTTCGGATTATAAAATATCCATTAACCAATAAATTAACGAATAGACCGATATGATTATAGAACCAAGAATGAGAGGATTTATTTGTTTAACATCCCACCCGAAAGGATGTGAACAAAATGTAAAAAATCAAATTGCTTATGTAAAGTCTAAAGGGCCAATTGATGGTGCTAAAAAAGTATTAGTAATTGGAGCTTCCACTGGATTTGGGTTGGCATCAAGAATTACAAGTGCTTTTGGATCAGATGCCGCGACCATTGGCGTATTTTTTGAAAAACCACCTACTGAGGGAAAAACGGCTTCGCCAGGATGGTATAATTCCGCAGCTTTTGAAAATCAGGCTCATGAAGCAGGTTTGTATGCTAAAAGCATTAATGGAGATGCCTTTTCTAATGAAATAAAAAAACAAACATTAGATCTTATTAAGGCTGACTTGGGTCAAGTTGATTTAATCATATATAGTTTAGCTTCTCCAGTTCGAGTTCATCCTGTTACAGGAATCCTGCATCGCTCTGTTTTGAAACCTATTGGAAGTACTTTTACAAACAAAACGGTTGATTTTCATTCTGGAAAAGTCTCTGAAATTTCTATTGAACCTGCTAATGGTGACGATATTGAAAATACAATAGCTGTAATGGGAGGTGAAGATTGGGCTATGTGGATTGATGCTTTGAAAGCTGAAAATTTATTAGCTCCAGGAGCTACAACTGTTGCTTATTCTTATATTGGACCATCATTAACTGAGGCAGTTTACAGAAAAGGAACAATTGGTCGCGCCAAAGATGATTTGGAAGCAACCGCTTTTTCTATAACAGATAGTTTGAAAGATATTGAAGGAAAAGCTTTTGTTTCCGTAAATAAAGCTTTAGTAACCCAAGCAAGTTCTGCTATTCCGGTAATTCCATTATATATTTCATTATTGTACAAAATAATGAAAGAAGAAGGTATTCATGAAGGTTGTATCGAACAAATCCAACGATTATACCAAGATCGATTGTATACTGGCAAACCTATTCCAACTGATGAAAACGGAAGAATTCGTATTGATGATTGGGAAATGAGAGCAGATGTTCAAGCAAAAGTAGCAAAGTTATGGATTGAAGCAGTTACAGAAAATGTTTCTGAAATCGGTGATTTAGAAGGATATCGTAATGATTTTTATAATTTATTTGGCTTTGAAGTAGCAGGAGTAGATTATAAACAAGATACCAATGAAATGATTAATGTTCAAAGTATTGTTTAATATTTTTTTAAATATTAAAGTAATTTGATTTTCTAACATTTAAAATCTTTTTAGTACTAATAATGATATTCGAATGAAGTTAGTATGAATTATAAATTAATAAAGCCATCAATGAATAATTGATGGTTTTTTTTATGGATAAAGAGTACCTTTGTTAAAATTTTTAAAAACAAGTAAATAACACAATAATACGTACTAATATTATGCTTTTTTCTTTAATTATACCAGTTTATAATCGTCCAGATGAAATTGATGAACTATTAGAAAGCTTAACTAAATCTGATTATAATGAGATTTACGAAATAGTCATTGTAGAAGATGGTTCTACAATGAGATGTCAGGATATAGCTCAAAAATATGGAGACAGATTAGATATTTCGTATTATTATAAAGCAAATTCAGGTCCTGGAGATTCTAGAAATTATGGAATGAAAAAAGCGCGTGGCGATTATTTTATTATTTTCGATTCGGATTGTATTATTCCTAATCAGTATTTAACGGAAGTTGAAAAAGCATTAAAACAAAAATATGTAGATTGTTTTGGAGGACCAGATAAAGCATTAGATAGTTTTTCAGACATACAAAAGGCTATTAATTTTGCTATGACTTCTTTTCTTACAACTGGTGGTATTCGTGGAGGTTCTGAAAAAATTGACAAGTTTCAACCTAGAAGTTTTAATATGGGATTGTCCAAAAAAGCATTTGAGGCCTCGCAAGGTTTTGGAAACATTCATCCTGGCGAAGATCCCGATTTATCTATACGTCTGTGGAATTTGGGTTTTGAAACAAGACTCTTTTCAAAAGCTTTTGTTTACCATAAAAGAAGAATTGATTGGGATAAATTCACAGTTCAAGTTAATAAATTTGGAAAAGCGCGACCAATACTCAATAGTTGGTACCCACAATACAACAAACTTACTTTTTTCTTTCCAACCGTATTTATAATTGGGTTTTTCTTTTCTATTTTTTTGTTGATTTTTAATCAGGATTTATTACTAAAATTATACCTTATTTACTTTGTGGTATTATTCTTGTTGTCAACATATCAAAATAAAAGTTTTAAAATTGGATATTTATCACTTATTGCAGTTTGGAAACAGTTTTATGGTTATGGTTTTGGATTTTTGAAATCGTATGTAAAAGTTATTATTTTGAAACAAAAACCAGAAGAAGCTTTTCCAGAATTATTTTTCAAAATTTAATATGACAAAGATTATTGGTTTAACTGGCGGTATTGGTAGTGGGAAAACTACTGTAGCTAATTATTTTTCGGAATTAGGTTTACCTGTTTATATTGCTGATGATGAAGCAAAGAAAATAATGCAAACATCTGATATTAAAGAATCAATAAGAAACACCTTTGGAACAATTGTTTTTGACGGAAATACTTTAAATAGAGAAAAACTTGCTGAAATTGTTTTTAATGATCCTGAAAAATTAGCACAACTCAACGCAATTGTTCATCCAGCAGTGCGAATACATTTTGAAAAATGGATACTAAATCATGATAAATCTCCGTTAGTAATTTATGAAGCCGCTATTTTATTTGAAAGCGGTAATTATAAAAAATGTGATTTTATAATTACAGTGATTGCGCCGCTAGAGACTAGAATTCAGAGGGTTATAGAAAGAGATGGAACGAGTCGTGAACAAGTTTTAATGAGAATAAATAGGCAATGGAATGATGATGAGCGTATTGCAAAAAGTGATTTTGTTATTGAAAATATCAATTTTGAAAATACAAAATTAGAAATTGTTAAAATTCTTAAAATTTTAAAGATTAAACAAAATGAGTGTTAGATGTTAATATTTGGTTAATGTATTGTTGATTATATTGTTAAAATACTAATTTTGTTTCGATGAATAAACTTTTTTTTAGATTACTGGTTTTGTTGATGAGCTTGTCCTTAATCGGGATAATTTTAGTTCAAGTATATTGGTTTAATTCTTCGTTTAAAAATAATGACGAGCAATTTAAATTTCATGTAAAACAAGTTATTGGTAATGTTGCAGATAAACTTCAAAAGCAAGAAGCTTATAATTTTTATGATAAAATAAATCATTATAAGGATAGCACTGGAAAGATTCCTAAAAAAGATGATATATTAGAATTTTATTACGTTCAAAAAAATCCTAGAACCAATAAAACGATAGTGTATTCAAATAGCATTATTTCAGAAGATTACAATATATCGCCTACGTTCTTTGATAAAAAATTTGATAGTGATAAATTTAAAAGTTTTAGTTCAAAACGAGTAACTGAAATCTATAATAACAATAATATTATTGATAATTCAGTAACGAATCAAAGCTTAATTCCAGATGTTAAAATTGAAAAATCGGGTAATTTAAATGTCTTAGACAATGCTCTTTTTGAAATTTCTGCAAAAGATGTTTTATCAGCAATGCCATTGGAGGAGAGAGTTTCTGGTGATGTTTTGCAAAAACTGATTAAAAAAGAATTAGAAGAATATGGTGTAAATACCAAATTTGAATTTGGAATATACAGTAATGGGATAGCAACAAAAATCAGATCTAATGCGTTTAAGTTTGATAAAAATGCAACTTATTCTATTCCAATATTAATTGATAATGAAGGAAATGAAAAATACAAATTGTTGGTTACATTCCCACATAAAAAGAGATTTTTATTGTCGGATCTTGTTAGTATCACTTTGTTATCCATCATTTTTACACTCATTATAATTATAGCTTATTCGAGCGCATTAAATCAGTTGATTCGTCAGCGTCAGATTTCAGAGATAAAAACAGATTTTATTAATAATATGACGCACGAGTTTAAAACGCCAATAGCTACTATTAATTTAGCACTTGATGCGATAAAAAATCCTAAAATAATTGATGATAAAGAAAAAGTATTGCGTTATCTTCAAATGATTAGAGATGAAAATAAACGCATGCACGCTCAAGTTGAAAATGTTTTGAGAATTTCAAAACTTGAAAAGAAAGAGTTAGATATTGTGAAAGAATCTAGCAATGTAGAGGAAATTATAAATGATGCGATTGATCATGTTAATTTGATTTTGGAAGATAGGCAAGGCACAATAACAAGTCATTTTAATGCATTAAGAACTTCTGTTTTAATCAATGATGTGCATTTTACAAATGTGATTGTAAATATTTTGGAAAATGCAATAAAGTATTCACCTAATATTCCAAAAATTGATATTTATACAGAGAACATAAAAGATATGATTCTGATAAAAGTTAAAGATAATGGATTGGGAATGAGTAAGGTAGCTCAGAAGAGAATTTTCGAGAAATTCTACAGAGAGCATACAGGGGATATTCATAATGTAAAAGGACATGGCTTGGGTTTAGCTTATGTTAAAAGAATTGTTGAAGACCATAATGGTCAAGTATATGTAGAAAGTGAAAAGGGAAAAGGAAGTACCTTCATAATAAAAATACCACTAATAAATTAGAATATGGAAAATGTAAATAAAAAAATACTTTTAGTTGAAGATGACCTTAATTTTGGTGCAGTGCTAAAAGATTACTTAATGCTAAATGATTTTGATGTTGTTTTGGCAAAAAATGGTATGGAAGGTTTTGAAAAATTCAAAAAAGATTCCTATGATTTATGTATTCTTGATGTCATGATGCCTTATAAAGATGGTTATACTTTAGCGAAAGAAATAAGAGAAAAAAATAATGAAGTGCCAATTATCTTTCTTACAGCAAAATCAATGAAAGAAGATGTGTTGAAAGGATATAAAGCTGGCGCAGATGATTATCTCAATAAACCTTTTGATTCGGAAGTTTTGTTGATGAAAATTAAAGCAATCATTCAAAGAAAATCATCCGACACAAAAACGGAGCAAGTTCAATTTGAATTTAATATTGGTAAATTTCATTTGAATTCGAAATTAAGATTTTTGACCTTTGGCAATGAGGAACCTATTAAATTATCGCCTAAAGAGAATGAATTGTTAAAAATGCTTATTCTTCATGAAAATGATTTGATGCCTAGAGAATTAGCATTAACAAAAATATGGAGAGATGATAACTATTTTACTTCAAGAAGTATGGATGTTTATATAGCTAAACTAAGAAAATACCTTAAACTAGATGAAGATGTTGAAATCTTAAATATTCATGGGGAAGGTTTTAGATTAGTAGTTAAAAATAAAGTAGCCTAAATAGCAAAAAGCTCTGAGAATTCTCGGAGCTTTTTTTTTGAAAATTATTTATTTTGAATTAATAGGAATATTTCATTTTATCTTTTATAGCCTCTAAACACAAATTGTTGATGCTTCCTTCATGTGTGTGTTTGGTTTCTTTTGGTGATTTGAAAGTACCATTTTCCAATTGCTCGGCAACGGTTTTATAAGCATCTCTAAAAGGAATTCCAGCAACTACCATTTCATTTAAAGAGTCTACAGTAAATAGGTAATCGTATTTTTTATCGGCCAGAATATTATCTTTTACTGTGATGTCTTTTATAGAAAAAATAGCAATATCCAAGCAAGATTTCAAATTTTGAATGGCAGGAAATAAACCTTCTTTTAATAATTGCAAATCCCTATGATAACCACTTGGAAGATTGTTTGTTATTAAAGTAATCTCATAAGGTAAGGCTTGAATTTTGTTGCATTTACCACGAATTAATTCAAAAACATCAGGATTTTTTTTATGAGGCATGATGCTTGAACCTGTAGTCAAATATCCTGGTAATCCTATAAAATCGAAGTTTTGACTCATATATAAGCAGACATCCATTGCAAATTTTGAGAGTGTCGATGCCACGCTACTCATTGCAAAAGCAACAGTCTTTTCGGACTTACCACGACTCATTTGTGCAGCAACAGAGTTGAATTTTAAGGTTTCAAATCCTAATTCTTGTGTTGTAAAAGTTCTATTGATAGGGAAAGAGCTTCCGTAACCTGCAGCAGAGCCTAATGGATTTTGATCAACTATTTTCAAAGCAGCATTTAGCATTGTGATATCATCAATCAAACTTTCTGCATAAGCGGAAAACCACATTCCAAATGAAGATGGCATAGCGATTTGTAAGTGGGTATAACCGGGTAATAAAACGTTTTG
>CANEXR010000094.1 GCA_947443815.1 Flavobacteriaceae bacterium
AGAGTTTAAAACGATGTGCTTTAGTGTATTTTCTTTAGCTTCTAAAAATAGTATAACCACAAATTGCACAAATTAGCACAAAATAATTTGTGCTAATTTGTGCAATTTGTGGTAAATAAATCAATGCTTCAACCTTGAAGGCTTTCAGTCTGCCAGTTGTAGCATGTCCAGACGCCCAAAACCTAATCAGTGAGAAGTGAAAAAGTGAGTAGTTAAAAAAGACATATTTCAAACCCATAGCGGACTAGTGTCTTTGCGGTAAACCCTCCCTTAAATGTGCTTATATCCCTTATATGGTTCAAAAAACCTACCACCCAACACCCAATTATAGTATTTAGGATTAAAAGGTAAAGTAGATGTTGTTAATTTCTAAATTTATCTAAGTCTACTTTTACAGAAAAAATATTGGAGTATAAGGCGGTGCTTTGGTTTCCTAAATCGGTTAGGGCATAATCAATTTGGATCCCTTTGTATTTGAATCCTAGTCCGATATTGGGTTGAAATCCTACTTTTTGGGTATTGTCTAGTTGCTGTACGTTTTGAAAATTACCAACACCAGCTCGGAGAAAGACCAAATCCGTATAGCCGAATTCGAATCCTAAAGCGGGGTCGATACTTACAAAATCGGTGGTTATCAGGTCGTTTGTACGGGTAAAGCGCAGGTTCAAATTGGCTGCTGCCATTAGGCTATAATCATAGCGAATAATGAATTTTTTAGACAGTCCTAGTTGCGCTTTTGGAGCTGTGATTTCAGTGCTTTCAGGTAGTTCTTGGTTTTCACCTGGTATGGCATTGGCTATTTTTTTGTACTCATCTTCATTAATATTCCAAACGTTATAGGTGGTTGTTATATCGCGAATCATGAGTCCAAATTGCCAATCGTTTTTTTCAAATTGTAAACCTACATCAAAACCAAAACCCCAAGAACTGGCAAATTTTCCAATGATTCTGCGAATCACTTTGGCATTGACCCCATATTGGAATCCAGGAACAGGTAATTTCCGGGCATACGAAAAAGTGAATCCATAATCAGCTGTGGAAAAAAGACTGATTTTGTTGTAATCAATATTGCCTTGGCTGTCTATTAATTCGGTAGTATTCAAGATATCATCTACCCCAAAACGGATTAATGAAATGCCCCAGGCACTTCGATCGTCGATTGGTTTGGCATACGCCAAATAGTCGTATTGGGCAATATTTGCGAAATAATTGGCATGCATTAGGGCAACTTGATGGTCCTCAATATGGGTTAATCCTGCGGGATTCCAATAGCCTGAATTGACATCGGAGGTCGAAGCAACGGCTGTATTTGATCTGCCTAACGCAGCTGCATCAACACCAATGTTCATGAATTCATTAGAGTATTTCCGTACCGACTGCCCATGAATACTTGTGTATAGCAATAGCAATAAAAAGAGTATGCCTTTTTTCAATGGAATTGATTTATTTGCCTAAAGGCTTTTATTTTTTATCAAAAATAGGATTTTTTACTGAGGTAATGAAATAGTGAATGGTGAATAGTGAAAAGTGAGGAGTGAATGGTGAGAGTAAGTAGTGAGGAGTGTAGAAGAGAAAGGTCATACTGTTTCTTTGATGAATACGTTTCCGGTTGCACCTTTGTCAAAGTTTTGAACTTTGACAAAGTTTGTAGAAATATAGAGGTTTGGGTTTATAGGTTTTGGTGGGAATTCTACAGCTTCCCCTCCTTTGGAGGGGTGCCCAACGGGTGGGGTGGTTTTTCTACAGTATTTTTTATTTTGCCCCTGCTCTAAAGAGAGCCGAAAATGTAGAGGTAAATAGTTTCGATACTATGCAGTTTCTTTTTTCTCCCTTTGGGATCGGGGTAAAAAAGAAAGGTTTGTGTTTTGGGCGTTAGGTTTTTTCAACCATATAAGAAATTTAAGGAGATATAAGGAAAGGATTTACCGCAAAGACGCTAGGTCGCTAAGGGTTTAGATGGTGTCTTATTACTTTTCACTATTCCCTCCTCACTTTGACATTATCCTAAAAATCTATATTAAAAAAACGGCTCTCTTGAACTTATTGTATTAAATTTGCCTCTTACGATACCAAAATCAAAATTATGATGCGCTTAAAAAGACAAATCCCGAATATCATTACGTTATTGAATCTTTTTTGTGGCTGTATTGCCACGGTATTTGCATTGAAAGCGGAGTTTGATTTGGCTTTTTATTTTGTTTGTTTGGGTATTTTTCTTGATTTTTTTGATGGGTTCTTTGCTCGGTTATTTAAAGTAGCAAGTCCGTTGGGATTGCAGTTGGATTCCTTGGCAGATATGGTTACGAGTGGGGTTGTTCCTGGAATTGTGATGTATGAGATGTTATTGCGTTCGAGCTTGTTTCCAACTTTGGGTTGGGAGGTAGTATGGTTTCCTTTTCTAGGTTTTATCGTTACTTTAGGCTCTTGTTACCGCTTGGCTAATTTTAATATAGATACGCGTCAAACGGATTCTTTTATAGGGTTGCCCACTCCTGCTAATGCTCTGTTTATTTTGAGTCTGCCATTGGTTTTGCGGTATTCAGATTCTATTTTTATTCTTGAAATCTTAACAAACCCATGGATTTTGCTGGCGATAGTAGTGTTGAGTGCCTATATTTTGAATGCCGAAATTCCTTTGTTTTCGTTAAAAATTAAAAAATTCACCATTACGGATAACGCCCTTCAGATGGGTTTCCTTTTGCTCTCTCTCTTACTGCTATTGTTTTTTCAGTATTTGGGTATTCCCTTGGTTATTATTGCTTATGTCTTGCTTTCAATTATAAACAATAGGTTCTTGTCCAAGTAGCTTTTGATGCATGAAAAGAAAACCTATCCGAAGAAAATCTACGATGTTTGGTACATCCAAAAAGAAAGCTTCTTTTTTTGCAAGGAAAGGGCTTCGTTACTTTAGTATTCTTTTGGGTGTTGTTTTTATTTTTGGGATGCTATACCATTATCGGGAAGGACTGGCTTATTATTTTAGTTTTAAATCGGATAAAATTTTGCGAAATGAAGAGGGAGCTAAGCGTCTTTCTGACGTTCGGAATTTTCAGATTTTAGAAAAATACGAAGATCATGCGATTGGTTTAGATGTTTCCGAATATCAGGAAAAAATCAGTTGGTCTTATGTTGATACTTTAGAGCAAAAATACCCAATTCATTTTGTTTTTATTCGGGCTACAGTTGGAAAAGATAGAGTTGATCATTGTTTTGAGCGCAATTGGCTTGGCGCCAAAGCAAATAAAATGATTCGTGGCGCCTATCATTATTATCGTCCTAACGAGAATTCGGTGGCACAAGCACAATTATTTATTAAAACAGTTCGGCTTCATAAAGGAGATTTGCCTCCCGTATTAGACATTGAAAAATTGCCTCGAAATCAATCTATAGACAGTTTGAAAGTTGGCTTGAAACGGTGGTTGCGGATTGTAGAATCCCATTATAAAGTGAAACCTATTATTTATACAGGGGAGAAATACTATACTGATTTCTTGAAAGAGGAGTTTAGTGAGTACCTTTTTTGGATTGCGAATTATAATTTCTACAAAGAAGCAATGGAATCGGATTGGTTGTTCTGGCAGTTTACGGAAAAGGCAACAGTACCAGGGATTAAAACGAATGTGGATGTTACGGTTTATAATGGAGATTTAGAACAATTGGGTTTTATTACGGTGGATTAGTAATGGCTTTCGTTTTTTAATACACCGTTTTTGAGGAGTAGTTCTTTATGAACCATTTCAGAATAAGCAAAGATATTTGGTATTTTTTCTATGCTTGACAGGATAAATCCTCTACCGTTATTATTTTTTTGAGGTAATCATAAAAACAATACCTAGCGCGAAAAGCATGAAAGCAATGAAAGCGAGAACGGAGTTTCGGTTGGCAAAGTTGACAGTAAAACCCAATTCTGCGATTTTTTTTGGAGGGAAAATACGTTTGTCTTCTTTATTATAGTATAGTATTCCCCATATCCAATTGTTGGGGTCTTTTTGCCATTTGTCAATCGTTTCTTGACTTGGATTATCTTCTTTCATTTTGTTTTTTTAGGGATACTAAAACTCTAGTTTCTTTTTTCTAAGTTCGAAATTTTGTCCTAGGTACACTCTGCGTACCATTTCGTCTTCCACGAGTTCTTCTGGAATTCCAGCTTTTAGGATTCCGCCTTCAAACATCAGGTATGTTTTGTCGGTGATGGCTAGTGTTTCTTGTACGTTGTGGTCTGTAATAAGGATTCCGATGTTTTTATTTTTTAGTTGCGCTACAATGCGTTGGATGTCTTCAACAGCAACGGGGTCAACGCCTGCAAAGGGTTCGTCAAGCAGAATGAATTTTGGATCTGTAGCTAAGCAACGGGCAATTTCGGTACGCCGGCGTTCTCCTCCTGATAATAAATCACCCCGATTGGTTCGGATATGTTCCAGACTGAATTCGGCAATCAGGCTTTCCATTTTTGCTTCTTGTTCTGCTTTGGTGTATTTTGTTAGTTGCAACACACTTAGGATGTTGTCTTCGATGCTTAGTTTTCTGAATACGGAGGCCTCTTGGGCTAAATAACCAATACCTTGTTGGGCTCTTTTGTACATTGGATAATCGGTAATGTCTAAATCATCTAGGTAGATGTTGCCTGAATTGGGCTTTACCAATCCTACAATCATATAAAAAGAGGTTGTTTTTCCAGCACCATTTGGGCCTAGTAAGCCTACGATTTCACCTTGGTTTACTTCCACCGAAATGCCTTTTACAACACTGCGTCCTTTGTATGTTTTTACTAAATTTTCGGCTCTTAAAATCATTTTTTTAGTTTGATTGTCTTTAATTAGTTGGTTTAAACCTTGCAAATAAACGAATAAACCAACCCATAAATTAGGGTGTTAACACTTATTTAGGTTGTTCTTCCAGCGCTTCCCAGAATTCATAGGCTCTGCGCAAATGGGGAACAACAATGGTACCTCCGACTAGGGTTGCAATACCCATTGCTTCCATCATTTCTTCTTTGGTTACTCCTTCATTGTAACTGGTTTCTAAATGGTATTTTACACAATCATCACAACGTAAAACAGCAGAGGCTACCAAACCAAGAAGTTCTTTGGTTTTTACATCTAGAGCACCTTCAGCATAAGCGTTGGTGTCTAAATTGAAGATTCTCTTTACGATTTTATTATTGTCAGCCAATAATTTTTCGTTCATTTTAGAACGGTATTCGTTGAATTCATGAATGATATCAGCCATTTTGTTTCTTTTTATTTAGCATTACAATTTTTGAAATTAAGATACTTACTTCGTAAATAATCAGCATGGGGATGGCAACTATGGTTTGACTCACTACATCAGGAGGCGTAACGATTGCGGCTACAATCAAGATGATTACCACGGCATATTTCCAATATTTTCTTAAAAAGGCAGGTGTTACTAATCCTAATTTAGTTAGAAAATAAATAATTATTGGGAGTTCAAAGAACAATCCGCTGGCCAAAATACTGGTTTTTACCAATCCGATATAAGAGTCTAGCGTAAATTGGTTTTTGACGATACTACTAATAGTGAAGGTTGCGACAAAATTCACGGACATTGGAATAACAATATAATACCCAAATATCACCCCCAAGAAGAAAAGTAAGGAGGAGGAAAAGATAAAAACTTTGGCATTTTTCTTTTCTTTTTCGTATAAAGCAGGGCTGATGAATTTCCATATTTCCCATAAAAGATAGGGAAAACTTAAAATAAATCCGGCTAATATGCACATCCATACAAAAATATTGACTTGTCCTTCCATTTCTGTGTTTTGAATGATGAAAGGCATTTCGGTGATGCAAATGCTATCTACAAATCCTAATTGATGTGATAATTCACAAAAAAAGCGATAGGTAAAAAAAGTAGGTCTTGTAGGTCCAAATATGATGGTGTCAAACAAGTAATCGCTAATAAAATACGTTACGCAAGCCATTATAATTATGGCAATTGTGCTTCTAACGAGTAGCCATCTTAATTCTTCCAGATGGTCTAAAAAAGACATTTCGTTTAAGTTTTTCTTTGCCATTATACGATACCTTCTTTAAGAATGTCATGCAAGTGCAAAATGCCTTTGTATTCCATGTTGTCCAAAACTACTAATTGTGTGATGGAAAAATCTTCCATTGTATTAAAGGCATCCACGACCATTGCGTCAGCCGATGTCATTTTTGGGTTTTTGGTCATAATATCTTTAGCGGTAAGGTCTGTAAAAGTATCTCTGTCGTTTAGCATGCGTCTGATGTCACCATCGGTAATAATTCCGATTACTTTATTGTCTTCTACAACGGCAGTAACCCCTAATCTTTTTTCGGAAATTTCGAAAATTACTTTTTTGATAGAAGCATCAGGAGCGACCATTGGTTTTAAGGAGTTTTCGAGCATGTCTTTCACACGAAGCAATAGTTTTTTGCCTAGAGCGCCACCGGGATGGTAGATGGCAAAATCTTCGGCTTTAAAATTCCGCATTTCCATTAGGCACACCGCAATTGCATCACCCATTACCAACTGTGCAGTAGTACTGTTGGTTGGCGCCAGGTTATTGGGGCAAGCTTCTGCTTCTACAGTAGTATTCAAAACAAAATCGGAGCCTTTAGCTAGAAAAGAAGTCATGTTTCCAGTAATGGCAATAAGGGTATTTCCAAAGCGTTTTAAAAGCGGAACTAGTACTTTTATTTCAGGACTGTTGCCACTTTTTGAAATGCAAATAATAATGTCCTCTTTCTGAACCATTCCGAGGTCTCCATGAATGGCTTCTGCAGCGTGGAGAAATAGAGCAGGAGTACCGGTAGAGTTGAATGTTGCGACCATCTTTTGAGCAATAATGGCACTTTTCCCAATTCCAGTTACTACTAATCTTCCTTTTGAATGAAAAATATTTTGGGTAGCTTCAATAAAATTCTCATCCAGAAAATCTGTTAGTTTTGCAATGGCTTCACTTTCAGATAAAATAGTTTTTTTGGCACTTGCCAATATATTTTCTTTAGTTAT
This sequence comes from Flavobacteriaceae bacterium, assembly GCA_947443815.1. Lineage (GTDB taxonomy): Bacteria > Bacteroidota > Bacteroidia > Flavobacteriales > Flavobacteriaceae > Flavobacterium. The sequence goes on from CANEXR010000094.1 coordinate 7,000, forward strand.
CAAAACAGAATGGTTAAAATTTGTAAGTGTAAAAGAAAGTTGTATCTTTATGTGATGCAAATTTATACAAAATACCATATAATAAAGAATGAATTCAAACGAAATTGATATCCACAAAGAATTAAAGAAGTATTTTGGCTTCAGTCAATTCAAGGGCTTACAAGAACAGGTTATAAAAAGTATTCTCAATAAGCAAAACACCTTTGTGATTATGCCTACAGGAGGTGGTAAATCACTTTGTTATCAGTTGCCTGCTTTAGTTCAGGAAGGAACTGCCATTGTAGTCTCTCCCTTGATTGCTTTGATGAAAAATCAGGTAGATGCTATTCGGAGTTTGTCTTCAGAAAACGGCATTGCTCATGTTTTAAATTCTTCCCTTACAAAAACAGAGATTACGCAAGTAAAGAAAGACATTAGTTCGGGTCTTACTAAATTATTGTATGTAGCTCCAGAGTCTTTGACAAAAGAGGAATATGTTCAATTTCTTCAATCGGTAACCATCTCTTTTGTGGCTATAGATGAAGCGCATTGTATTTCGGAATGGGGTCATGATTTCAGACCGGAATATCGAAATCTAAAACACATTATTAAACAATTGGGAGATGTACCCATAATAGGATTGACGGCGACGGCCACTCCAAAAGTGCAGGAAGACATTTTGAAAAATCTGGATATGTCGGATGCTACTACCTTTAAAGCCTCGTTCAACAGACCTAATTTGTATTATGAGGTGCGTACAAAAACCAAAAATATCGAATCGGATATTATTCGTTTTATAAAACAACACAAAGGAAAATCGGGCATTATATATTGTTTGAGTCGCAAAAAAGTGGAGGCAGTTGCCGAAGTTTTGCAGGTAAATGGCATTAGTGCGGTACCGTATCATGCGGGATTGGATGCTAAAACGCGGGCGAAGCATCAGGATATGTTTTTGATGGAAGATGTAGATGTGGTGGTGGCTACGATTGCTTTTGGGATGGGGATTGACAAACCGGATGTTCGTTTTGTAATCCATCATGATATCCCTAAATCATTGGAAAGTTATTATCAGGAAACGGGTCGTGCCGGTCGTGATGGGGGTGAAGGTCATTGTCTGGCCTATTATTCGTATAAAGATGTAGAGAAACTCGAGAAATTCATGTCGGGAAAACCGGTGGCGGAGCAAGAAATTGGTTTTGCTTTGTTACAAGAAGTAGTCGCTTATGCGGAGACTTCTATGTCTCGACGAAAGTTTCTGTTGCATTATTTCGGAGAGGAATTTGATAGTGAAACGGGAGAAGGTGCTGATATGGATGATAATGTTCGCAATCCAAAAACAAAAGCAGAAGCCCAAAATCAGGTAGTGAAACTTTTAGAAATAATACGGGATACTAAGCATTTATACAAGTCAAAAGAAGTTGTTTTTACTTTGATTGGTAGAGTTAATGCAGTTATAAAGGCGCATCGGACAGATTCCCAATCTTTTTTTGGTTCAGGTTCAGACCATGATGAAAAATATTGGATGGCTTTGTTGCGACAAGTATTGGTTGCTGGTTTTTTGTCGAAAGATATTGAAACCTATGGCATCGTAAAAATCACTAAAAAGGGGTTGGATTTTATAAAACACCCAAGTTCTTTTATGATGTCTGAAGATCATGAATACAATGAAACGGAAGATGAAGCGATAGTTACTGCGGCAAAATCTTCAGGAACAGCAGACGAGCTTTTGATGGGTATGTTAAGGGAATTGCGCAAAAAGGTAGCGAAGAAACTAGGGGTGCCTCCTTTTGTTGTTTTTCAGGATCCTTCACTTGAAGACATGGCTTTGAAATATCCTATTTCTCAGGAGGAGTTAATTAATATTCATGGGGTAGGAGAAGGGAAAGCTAAAAAATACGGCGCTGAATTTGTGGCACTTATCAACCGTTATGTTGAAGACAATGAGGTGATTCGTCCTGATGATTTAGTAGTTAAATCTACTGGGGTGAATTCGGCGAATAAATTATATATTATTCAAAATATCGATAGAAAATTATCGCTTGACGATATCGCTTCCGCAAAAGGGATGAAAATGGACGATTTGATTAAAGAAATGGAGATGATTGTGTATTCTGGCACTAAATTGAATATTAAGTATTGGATAGATGATTTGTTGGATGATGAGCAACAAGATGAAATTCATGATTATTTTATGGAATCGGAATCGGATAAAATTGAAGATGCTTTGAAAGAATTTGATGGGGAATATGATATTGATGAATTGCGCTTGATGCGTATTAAGTTTATTAGTGAAGTAGCGAATTAGGGGTTGGTTGTTGTTTGTTGTTGATAAAATGGATTAATCCCTGAAAACAGCGATTCAATTCGTACTGATTGGTTTTTAGGGAGAATTATAACTATAAAAGGGTTTAAGGAGATATAAGGAAGGGAGTTTTTACCGCAAAGACGCTAAGGCGCTAAGGGTTTTTGAGATTGTGTCTTTTCACTTCTCACTTTTTACTAATTGGGTTTTGGGTGTTAGGTTTTTTCAACCATATAAGAAATTTAAGGAGATATAAGGAAGGGAGTTTTTACCGCAAAGGCGC
>CANEXR010000095.1 GCA_947443815.1 Flavobacteriaceae bacterium
AGTCTATTCAGATAAAATAGTTAAAGGAATTCTTCTACCCAAAGGTCAAGTATATCTCAAAATTATTTTTAAAACAAACGATTTCAACTTCAATTATATCAATGTAACTGCCGATTCAGACTTAGGAAACGATATCTTTAATTACAATACAGCCGTTAATGTACTTTCTCCAAATCCATTTACAACCGAAACCTCATTTAAAATCACAACTGCAATAAATGAAAAAATGATATTGAAAATCATCGATATGAAAGGAAGTATTTGCTATTCATCCGATGCATTTTCTACAAATCAGAATGTTAAAATTGGTGCATCGCTTCTCAAAGGAATGTATATTGTATCTGCTGAATATGGAACTTCACATCAAACATTTAAGATAATTAAGAATTAATATGTGCTATATAAATCAAAAAGCCTTTTTTAATATTAAATTAGAAAAGGCTTTTTTTAGGGTGTAAACAAGAATTTTAAATCCCAGCTATTGTTTTCATTTCATCTATAATTCGCAAAGCTAAATCATCAGCAAGTTGTTGCGAAGCCGCTTCGGTATAAATTCGAATAATAGGTTCTGTATTTGATTTTCTGAGATGCACCCAATTTTCGGCAAAGTCAATTTTTACTCCATCAATTGTTGTAGTATCTTCATTCTTATATTTTTCGGTCATCGCAACAAGAATCGCATCTACATCAATTTGTGGTGTCAATTCGATTTTATTTTTGCTCATATAATATTCTGGATAAGAAGCGCGCAAAGTAGAGACTTTCATTTTTTTGTTAGCCAAATGTGTTAAAAACAAAGCGACTCCAACCAAACTATCTCGTCCATAATGCAATTCAGGATAAATGATTCCTCCATTTCCTTCACCTCCAATTACGGCATTGTTTTTTTTCATTAAATCAACTACATTGACTTCACCAACGGCGCTAGCCTCATAATTTCCATGATGCACATTGGTTACATCACGTAGCGCACGGGAAGAAGACATATTTGAGACTGTATTTCCTGGAGTTTTACTTAATACATAATCCGCACAGGCTACTAAAGTATATTCTTCTCCAAACATTTCGCCATCTTCACAAATAAAAGCCAAACGATCCACATCGGGATCAACAACCACGCCTAAATCTGCTTTTTCCTTTACAACTAATTCTGAAATATCTGTTAAATGCTCTTTCAAAGGCTCCGGATTGTGTGGAAAATGACCATTAGGTTCACAATATAATTTTACCACTTCAACCCCCATTAGCTCTAATAACTTTGGAATAATAATCCCTCCTGATGAATTTACACCATCGACAACTACTTTAAATTTAGCAGCTTTTACAGCTTCGATATCTACCAAAGGCAAATTCAAAACCTCATCGATATGAATATCCATATAAGCGTCGTTTTGCGTAATTTGCCCCAAATTATCCACATCAGAAAAATGGAAAGCTTCTGCTTCTGCAATTTGCAATATTTTTTCACCTTCAATCCCGTTTAAGAATTCTCCTTTTTCATTCAATAATTTTAGAGCATTCCATTGTTTTGGATTGTGTGATGCCGTTAAGATTATTCCACCAGCTGCTTTTTCTAAAGGAACAGCAACTTCAACGGTAGGAGTTGTAGAAAGTCCTAAATCAATTACATCAATACCAAGTCCAATCAATGTATTAACGACCAAATTATGAATCATAGGTCCTGAAATACGAGCATCGCGACCAATTACAACCGTTAGTTTTTCTTTTCCTGAATACTCCTTTAGCCAAGTCCCATAAGCCGACGCAAATTTCACTGCGTCAACTGGAGTTAAATTATCCCCTACTTTTCCACCTATTGTTCCACGAATCCCTGATATTGATTTTATTAAAGTCATTTAGTTAGATTTAGTAATTAAAATACAAATATAAAAAAGTTACCGAGTATAACCACAGCAAATTAATGATAGTAAAAACGATTGTTTTATGTACCTAAAATCATTACTTTTGTTAGAATATGCAAGATTTGTACTGTTTTATTATACTGAAAAAAGTATGGATTGCCTATAAAAAAATACAAAATCGCCTTTCATTTTACTATTTTTCAAAAAAAAAGTAGATACACCATAAAAAACCGAGAATATGAAATTTAAATACCTACTTTTTTTTATTACTTTTTTTACAACAACCTTTTTGTTTTCTCAAAAAGTAAACACAGATAGTTTATTAGTTGTTACCAATAAATTAATTTCTGTTGAAAAAAATTATGACAAAGCAATTACCCTAAGTCATATAGCAATAAAAAATGCCCCTAATTATTTAGATTTTCATTTGGCTTTAGGGCGTTCTTACAAAATGAAAAATGAAATAGACAGTGCTCGGTATTATTTCAATTATGTAATCGACAAAAACCCAAAATACAAAGAAGCTTTCACGTATTTAACCCAATTAGAAATTGAGCAAAAAAACAGTAGTGCTGCACTTACTACCATTGACAAAGCATTGTTATTATATCCCGAAGAAAAAGAGTTCCAACTCTTAAAACTTAGGGCAATAAATTTGAATGAAGACACTAAAAAAACAGTAGATTATTTAACTGTTCTAATCGAAAAATACCCTGCTGACCAAAATTTGAAGGATCAATTATACGATATCAAACTAGTTTCTTATGCGGATCGAATTGGTGTTAGCAATAACCGAACCTCATTCAATAGAGATGGTGTTGGACCATGGAATTTAACCAGTGTTCAATTTGTGAAGCAATTAAAAAAAGTAACTTTAATAGGTCGTTACAATTATACGGACAGACAATCCAACAAAAGCAGCATCCTTAATGGTTCTCAATATGAGGTTGAAAGTTATATAAAAACTTCAAAAACGAACTATTCATACCTTAGTATGGGCTTCAGCGATGATAAAGTTTTCCCGAAAGTAAGACTAAGTTATTCGTTTTTTCAAAATTTAGGCAATAGTTGGGAAAGTGAATTAGGTATTCGATATAATAAGTTTATCAATAATGAAAATTATTCTGCTGCATTAGGATTTGGAAAATATATTGGTCCTGGTTGGTTGAATATTAAATCCTACATGCAACTTAATCAGAAAAAACCATATCCGTCATTTTCAGCAACTTATAGGTATTATTTCAATACTAGGTTCGATTATTTTTCTGTAAGTAGTGGTTATGGTACCTCTCCAGACGAGAGAGAGACAATAGCAGATTTTGAAAATAGAATTTCATTAAATTCATTCAGAATTGGTGTTGGTTATAATAAAGTAATGTGGAAAAAATTTATACTTGGGGCACAAACTGGTTTTAATAGACAAGAATATACTCCCAGCAAATATCAAAATGAACTCAATATTTCACTTCAGTTGCAATATATTCTTTAATAACTAAATAGAATTTAAACAATCAATTAGCCGATTTAACTTCACTTTAATTACTAAATAAAAGAAAATTTAGAATTTTAAAACTATGAGTACCGCAACCGTTTCGAATTATACATTAAAAAAAATAGTTATTTTTTGTTTTTTTGGTCTGAGTTTAGTTTTTCCTTTAGGTCTTTTGATGCTTACTGTAGGTCCTACAAGAATACTTGCCGAGAAAGCTGCTACTGAGCATTGGAGTGCCTCTAATGAAAGTCTTGTACAAAAAATAACAGTAACTATTTTTTTGATTTTAGTATTATTATTAACCTTATTAGTAATGCGCTTTTTTAATGCTTCTAAAAGTAATACTATTAAAAAAGGATTGTTATTATTTTCAGGAATAGCATTAGTCTCTTCCTTGTATATCTTTAGTTTTAAACCCAAACTATTAATTACTTCAGATGCAACCGATACGAATATTAATAAAAGTGAGAATGCTGAATTTCATTTTGGTTCTTATCCTGATAAAGAAAAAATTGAACTGCTCAAGTCCCAAAAATACACCGCAATCATTTCATTATTAAGCGAAATGGTTGTTCCTGCAGAACCAATTTTGATAGAAGAAGAAATAGAAAACACAAAAGAAGCAGAAATGAAATTAATCTCAATTCCAATGTTGCCATGGATTGATGACAATGATTCTTCTGTATTAAAAATTAAAGAAATTGCTCATAATTTAAAAGGAAAATATTATGTACACTGCTATTTAGGAAAAGATAGGGCTAACGTTTTTAAAAATATAATAGAAAATGAAAATAGTGCTTTAAAAATTAAAAGCGAGTTAAGTTACAATAATATTGATACTTTGAAAAGTTTTGAACGTGGAAAAATTTTAAAACTTCAACAGCATCTTTACTTTACACCTTATCCTACTGATGATGAATTTTTTGGTTTTATTTTAACTGGAAAAATAAAAAATGTTGTTTCTATAATGGACCCAAAACTGAATAATGATTTGATTCAAAAAGAGACAAAAATCATGAAACGATACAATCAAAAATTCCACTCCTTACCAATTTCAGAAGCAGATTCTGATAAAAAAATAGAGGCTATAATTGATAGTATTTTAAAATTAAAACAACCCGTTTTAGTTCATTCCTATTCGGTAACCTCTGTGCCTTCAGAACGGTTTACTAAATTATTTCTTTCTAGAATGAAAAATAAATAAACCATTACAAAAATATCTTTTAAGAGTATTAATTTCGAAAAAACAAGTCTATTATCAAGTCTTTTTTTACATAAAAACCATAAATTAAGTCTATTATTAGTTTTTATTCTTTTAAAACTTATTTTCTTTATATTTACATCAATAAATATTTCATTTGTAAATCAAAAGAATGAATTTCCTTGCGCATCTCTATCTTTCAGGTAATAATGATAGCATTAAAATTGGTAATTTTATGGCTGATGGAATCCGTGGAAAACAATTTGAGGACTTTCCAACGGAAATAAAAAAGGGAATTTTGCTACATAGAGCAATAGATTCTTATACTGATGCCCATCCTGTTTTTAGACAAAGTACCAAACGCTTACATCAAAATTACCATCATTATTCAGGTGTTATTGTTGATGTTTTTTACGATCATTTTTTAGCCAAAAATTGGAGTACCTATAGCTCCGAAAAATTAGAAGAATTTGTAGACCGCTTTTATGAATCCCTATCTGAAAATCAAGCAATATTGACTTTGAAAACCCAAAATCTTATGCCTTATATGATTAAGCAAAATTGGTTAGTCAGTTATCGGTCAGTGGATGGAATCAAACAAATTCTAACTCAAATGGATCATCGAACAAAAAATGAATCTAAAATGCGATTTGCAACAAATGAACTTTCTGAATTTTACATAGAATTTGAAAACGAATTCATTACTTTTTTTGAAGACTTAATCTTGTTTTCGAATATTAAACTAAATGCTTTATGAAAAAAACACTTCTCTTAATCGCCTTTATCGTTTTAGGCTGTAAATCGAATGAAAAAACTGTTGAACCAACTGGCTTAGTCGCTTCAAAAGCAATGGTAGTTTCCGCCCGTGAAGAGGCATCACAAATTGGAGTTGCCATTATGAAAAAAGGAGGAAATGCTTTTGATGCTATGGTAGCAACCGAATTGGCATTAGCAGTTTCCTATCCACAAGCGGGGAATATTGGAGGTGGTGGTTTTATGGTTTTTCGGAAAGCAAATGGAGAAACAGGCGCTTTGGATTACAGGGAAAAAGCACCTTTGGCAGCTACAAAAGATATGTTTTTGGACGAAAAAGGGAATGTAATTGAAGGAAAAAGTACTGAAACAGCTTTAGCTTCTGGAATCCCTGGAACTATTGCTGGATTATTTGAAGTTCACGAAAAATATGGTTCACTGCCAATAAACGAAATTTTAAAACCAATAATTGCTTTGGCAGAAAGAGGTGTTATTGTAACTAAATTTCAGGCCGAAAGCTTAGCAACTTATAGAACTACATTCCTTAAAGCAAACGGACCAAGTAGCTTGTTTTCTAAAGAATATAAAGAAAATGATACTATAAAATACCCCGCATTGGCTGCAACATTAAAAAGAATTTCCCAAAATGGTCGAGATGAATTTTATAAAGGAGAAACTGCGAAAAAATTAGTGGCTTTTTTAGCTAAAAAAGGAGGAAATATAACCCTTGAAGATTTAAACAACTATCATGCAAAATGGAGAACTCCAATTACTTTTCAATACAAAGATTTAAAAATAACCTCCATGTCACCACCAAGTAGCGGTGGAATTTGTTTGAATCAAATTATGAAAATGATTGAACCCTATCCGCTTTCGGCAATGGGGCATAATACTCCAAAAACTATTCAATTAATTACTGAAGCGGAACGTAGAGCCTATGCGGATAGAAATTATTATTTAGGCGACCCTGATTTTGTAAAAATTCCGTTAAAAGAATTAGTAGATGCAAGCTATTTAAAAAACAGAATGAATGATTTTTCATTTGACAAAGCTTCTAAATCTTCGGATATTGCACCTGGAAAAATTCAGGGATATGAAAGCAAGCAAACCACACATTATTCTATTGTTGATGCGCAAGGAAATGCTGTTTCTGTTACGACAACTTTAAATGATAATTATGGTTCAAAAATTTACTGTGATGAATTGGGCTTTTTTTTAAACAACCAAATGGATGATTTTAGTGCTAAAGCTGGGGTTCCAAATTTATATGGATTAACAGGAAGTAAGGCCAATAGCATTGCCCCTGGAAAAAGAATGCTAAGTTCCATGACCCCAACTATTATAGCAAAAAACGGAAGTCTTTTTATGGTTGTAGGTACTCCTGGAGGATCTACTATTATCACTTCAGTTTTACAAACTATCCTGAATGTTTATGAGTTTGATATGAGTATGCAAGAAGCTGTAAATGCTGCCCGTTTTCATCATCAGTGGTTGCCTGACGAAATTACATTTGAACCCAATTCATTTTCAAAAGAGGTATTGGAAAAAGTAAAAGCAAAAGGATATTTCATCAACGAAAAAAACAAAGAAATCATTGGTGAAGTGGATGCTATTTTGATATTGCCAAACGGAACACTTGAAGGAGGTGCTGATAAACGAGGAGATAATAAAGCTGTTGGTTTTTAAACGTATAAAATAAAAAACACATGGCTTTTATACCTGCTTTAGAAACTATTTTTAAAGAAATCCAAAACCAAGAAAACGCGTTTGCCATGTCTAAATACATGAAAAATAATTTTTCCTTTTTTGGAATAAAAACAGAAGAAAGAAGGCATCATTTTAAAGCCATATTAAAAGAAAACCAAATCGAAGTTGCTGCAAATGCGCGTAGCATTGTATTGCTATTATTAAAAAAACCAGAACGCGAATTTCATTATTGTGCCATTGAAATTGCAATCAAAGAACTTAGGGGAAATTATAAAAAAGAAGACATTCAATTCATTGAACAACTTATTACAACACACTCCTGGTGGGACAGTGTGGATACTCTTGCAAAATATGTTTTGGGTGCCTATTTAATGGCATTCCCTGCAGAAATTGATGCTGTAATACACCGTTTATCTCATTCAGAGAATATGTGGCTTAACAGAAGTGCTCTTTTATTTCAGTTGGGATATAAAGAAAAAACAGATTTTAATTTACTACAAAAAATCTGTGAAGAACACCAAACGTCCAAAGCATTTTTTATTCAAAAAGCTATTGGATGGGCGCTACGAGAATATGCAAAAACAAATCCCGATCTGGTTCGGGATTTTGTTCTTACCAGTAATCTAAAACCCTTAAGCAAAAAAGAAGCTTTGAAAAATAGTTGATTTCTTATTCTTTTTTTAGTCAATTCGGATAGTTGCTAAATTTTGATTTTCTTTAATTTTTCCTAACTGAATGGTTTGCAATTTTCTTTCTGTAGAACCATCTGGTTTTCGGGTATAAATTTCTACCATTACAGTTGTTGGCCCATTTTCGGTCAAAGCGGTTTCTCCATAAAAATTAGTTTTAATAGTGTACTCCCCTTTTATGGCATTCCGCAATAAGTATTGTTCTGGACCATAGCCTTGTGTAAAGTCTTTTGAAAATCTCGCTCCTGCTGCGGTACTCGTATGTGCATAATAGCATTCCTCTTTTGTGGGTTCTATGATATGCAAATCAATATCCGTATCCATTTGATTCCAATTCAAAATTATCCGTACATCAACTGGCATTTTGTTTAGGTATTTAGGATCTAATTTATTTGTTTTAATACTATTATGTTCTGAAATCATTCGGTTTATATCCATTAGAATGATGTCTTCAACACCTTCATATTGTCCACTCATTTCTGAATAATAATTCACTTCTAAGGCTTTTATCAATTCATCAAATGCCGCTTGATATTGCTTATTATCTTCTAATGTTAATCCTAAATCTCTATGGCTCTGAGGTTCTTGTTCTCTCCATTTCACAACTTGATTTGCTGTAAAAAGAGCATCTTCATAAGCTTCCCATTGCCGAAGTTGATAGGTCAATGATTTGTATAATTGATGATTCTCTATACCTAAATCGGCAATCGTACTCAAAATCAATAAAGCTGTTTTTTTATTTCCAATATTGTAGAAATAATTGGCAACATCAAAATAAAAGCTAGGATTATGCTCCTGAACATCTCGCAAAGCTAAATATACTTCATATTTTTTTTCTTGTGGAGCAGATTCTAATGCTTTTAAATAGGTTCTATTAGGATTCCAAGAGGTTGTTTTTACTTCTTTATCCATTTCAATTTCATCCTCAGATAAGGTGTCGGTTTGGTTAGCATTAGAATTAAAGCCAGATGTTCCAGAACTGTTAATTCCTTGTACTTGTAATCCAGATACAGCTCCTGTCAATGTACGGCTAACGGAATTTGACCTTCTTCGTCCATATCCAACTACAACTATTTCTTGCAAATTGGCATTGGTATTTATTCGTTCTTCGCCTATTTTTCTATCCCTTATTTCAGTGGTACCAATAGCATTGTCCTCTTGAATTACTGATGTACCAGACCCAGACTCAATACTTAACTCGGCGTCAGCATCTCCTTTAATCGACTCGGAAGTTACTTCTTCTGCTCTTGCTCTAACTGGGGCTACAAAACCAATTTGGTCTGCTTTATTTTTAGACTGAGGTACAACTTTTGGGGTACTGTATTTTATGTTTTTATCCCACCATGAGGTGAGTCCATTATGATAATTGGCTACATTTTCCCAATTACTATGTTGTTTGGCTAATAACGATTCTTGCTGCTGTTTGGCTATTCTATCAAATTCAACTCGCAGTTCTGCAGGTGGTACAATACCATACGTTATGTAATCATTTATGTTTTCTAATACAATAAGGGAGGTATTTTGAGTAATAATTCCATATTTCTGACCCGTAGTTTCTATTTCGGTCGCATTCTCTTTATACAGAAGTTCCAAATCAGCTATCTTTTTTTGCGCCCATAATTTCTCTACATTTACCTCTGTATTGTTTTGATTTTCAGAATTTAAAACAATCTTTTTTTCGATAATTGCAGTATCATTGTATCCAAAAAGCAACACCACTTCATTTTTAGGTTTTAATGAAATACCCGAAATAGAAAAGCTACCTGAAACGGGTGTTCC
>CANEXR010000096.1 GCA_947443815.1 Flavobacteriaceae bacterium
TGATAATTATTTTTTCCACTTCATTCAGCATTCTGTCGGTTTCTTCCAAAGAAGTTCCCGGCGGACTTTCATAATCCAAAATGATGCTACCTTCGTCCATTTCTGGTAAAAAACCCGTTTCTAAATTGGGTAGAATAATAAAAATTGAGAATACTAAAATGGTACAAAATAAAATGCTAATAATGGGTTTTCTAATAAAATAAGCTACCCATTTTTGGGTTTTTACCTCATGTATTTCTGCCTTTTCTTGTTTTTCAGAACTTACTTTTTCTTTTTTGGAAAGCAACAAATAAATCACTGGGAGCAACAACCAAGTAACAAAAAAAGAACAAACCAAAATAATAATCATTGTGTCTGTTAGTACTTTAAAATACGAACCTGCAACGCCACTCATTAAAACGAAAGGGATAAAAATTACAATCGTACTAATTGATGAACCCAACATAGCTGGGAAAAGATAATGAATTGCTTTTTGCAAAAGAATAACTGTGGGCTCCTCTGGATGCTCTTCATGGGTTCGATGTATTTGCTCCACAACAACAATCGCATCATCGATAATTAATCCCAAAGCTGCAGCAATAGCGCCCAAAGTCATAATATTGAACGTTTCGCCGGTTAGATATAAAACGATAAGTGTTAATCCTAAAGTTACTGGAATAGTTATTAAAATGGTAGCACTTGCTTTGATTGATTTCAAAAACAGTACGGCAACTATTATGGCTAACAATAATCCTATTAATAAGCTATCAGTTACACTGCTTATGGCATCATTTACAAAAGTGGCTTGTTGGTAATATGGAGTGATGTGAATATCTTTGGGAAGAATTTTTTTCAATTCTTCTAATTTTGAATTCATTGCCTCAGTAAGCGAAATCAAATTAGAATTGGGTTGTTTTATTACAGCAACCAATATGCTTTCCTTTCCATTAGCATTGACTTTTATATACTCTTTGGCTTCTTTAATTTCAACAGTCGCTATATCTTTTAGGGTAATAATTCCTTTTCCATTGTTTCTTAGAACAAGATTTTCGAGTTCGTCCTTTTTATCAACTTGCGCATTGGTAATGGTTAAATACATATAGCGATAATCCGATAAATACCCATTAGATTTTATAAAATTAGTTTCGTTCATTACTTGCGTAATCGAATTTGGTGTAATACCAAAAGCCCGCATTTTATCATAATCTAACGACAACCAATATTCTTTTTCTTTTCCTCCAATAATCCGAATTTCGGAAACCCCATCAATTTGAGAAAGGAAAGGCTTGATAGTATAATTGGCAATTTTTTTTAATTCAATTGCTGATTTTTCATGTCCTTCAATCGCATAACCTATAACAGGAAGAATTGAAGGGTTCATTTTCTCAACCGTAATTTGTATGTCGGGTGGTAGATCATTTTTAATTTGGTTAATTTGGGCTTCTATTCTGGTTTTACTCAAATCAATATCGGATTTCCAGTCTATAAAGGCCGATATTTCGCAACTCCCACGGCTGGTCGTACTGCGAACGGTTTTTAAATCTTGTACTTTTTTAATAGCATTTTCAAGTGGTTTAGTAACTGTTATCATCATTTTGTCGATGGGTTGTTGTCCTGCATCGGCAATGATTTTAATTTTTGGAAAAGTAATTTCAGGGAATAAACTCGTTTGCATTTTTGAATACGCAAAAAATCCACCCAAAATAATTAGGAGGATTATAGCGCTTAAACCGTTTTTATGTTTTGCAAAAAAAGTATTCATTTTAATTCATTTTTAATTACTTTTATTTTAATAGTATCTGCAACTCCATAATTTCCTGTTAGCAAAATTTGATCTTTACGAGTTAAAATTGGTGAAAGAATTTCGATTTTATCTTCGGTTTCAATTCCTTTTTTTATTGGGATTTTGATTGCCGTTGTGTTGTCTATAAGTTTCATAATCCAAAAATTAGTTTGAGTTTCATCACTTAAAACAGCTGATTTTGGCAACGAAATAGTTGAAGAACTACTGGATTTATTGATTCTCACTTTCACAATTAAATTTTCAGGAAGGTCTTGTTTGCCGTTTGTTTTCAAAACCACATTTTGCGTTTGAGAAGTCGCATCAACTGTGGGTTCGAATTTTGTAACTGTTGCCGTTCTTGAAGTTGCATCTGGCAAAAGGACATTCAATTGTTGTCCAATCGAGACGTATTTTTTCAATTCAAAAGGCAAACTCAAAATAATCGCAAAACTTTTGGCATCATTAATAGTGACCAATGGATCGCCGTCTTGTACATAATCCCCTTGCTGTACATTGACCATTGTTACTATTCCATTTGTGTTAGAAAGTATCTTTATGGCTCCACCAAAATTCAAACTGGGATCTATTTTATTAATGGTATTTCCTAAAACTTTGGCTTCTCTGGTTTTAATAGAAAACAAGGTTGTGCCGTTAGTTACATAATCATTGGTGGCTACATTTACCGAGCTTAAATAACCCGTTGCGTTGGCTTTGATGTTGTTTTTGACCAAATAGGCTGCAGTAGCATTAAGGTCGATATAACTTTCCATTCCTGAGGTATCAATAGCGGTTATAGTTACAGGAATACGAGCGTCAATAGGTTTTTCGGTTGCTATTTTGTCTTTGCAAGAAAGAAAAAAAGCCGCAAAAAATATAAAAAACAAAATAGATTTTTTCATACGATTAGTCGTTAGAACTCCAATAATTGATTTCATTAATGATTTGAAGTTTGTTGATTTTATTTTGGGAAATGGTATTGTTAATTGATATTACATTTCCGACAGCTAGAACGAAATCAGTGATTTGGGCATCCCCAGAAAGCAATAATTTTTTATTCGCCTCAATGAGTGCATCAGCAATTTGAAGTTGCGATTGTAGTTGGTTCTCGGTTGCTATTGCTTGTCTCAGTTTTTGGTTAAGCATTAATAATTGTTGTTGGTATTGCTTGTTAAAATTGTTTTTATAAGCCAAATTGGTTGCCAGAGTAGTTTCGTTTTTTTGATGTTGCAATGATTTTTGATTGCCATCATAAATAGGAATTGAAAGCCCTAAGCCAACACTAATACCTACGTTTTTATATCCTTGATAAGTAAAACTCGACAAATAACCAGCATCAGTAAGCAAAGATAAAGAAGGTTTATAGTTGTTGTCGATTAACTTATTTTGGTTTTTTATTTTCAAACTATCCACTTCAAATTGTTTTATAAAAACAGTTTTTTCCTCCTTTTGAATGCTTTTCAAAACAATATCTGGCTTTTTTAATTTAACAAATGACGTATCAGTTTCGCCAGATAAATAATTGAGTAAACTTAGATTATTTTGATACTCTTGTTGGAGTAGTAAAACTTGTAATTCCTGTTGTTTTACTGTTGAAAGAAAAAGCAAATAATCGGTTTGTTTGTATATGGAATTTTGAGTTAATTTTTTTAATATAGCAGTGCCATTTTTTAAAAGGCTGACCATTTTTTGGTTGTAATCTATTTGATCTAAACTTCCAGAGGTAGTTATGTATTGAGAAATTATTGCTTTATTTAAATCTTTTAGAGCAATACTTTTATTCAAAAGCAAACCGTCTTTCATTAATTTGAACGTTTCAGTCTGCGAATTGACAATACCTTTTCCAAAGATTTTTTGATTAATCCCAACCAAACCTGATACTAATTGACCATTGGTGATAGCGGTATCATACCCATATCCATTTAAAGTTGGAGCATAATTGATGTTGAGATTTCCGGAAATTTGAGGTTTATAATTGGCTCGATTAATCAAACTATCCAAGGCATTGGATTTGATTTGATTGGACAAATCTTTCAGCAAAGGTGAATTTTTTTGAGCCTTTTCGATATAAAATCGTAAGTCTTTTTCTTGCGAAAAAGACTTAACAGTAAGTAAAAATAGAATGAAAAAACAGAATGATTTCATTGGATAAATTTATACAATAAAAATGGACTATTTGCTATTATTTTCAACAACTAAAACCACAAACGAATTTGGGATTAAACCAGCTCTAGGTTCCGGATTCTCTATTGTTGGTTCTGGTTTTGGACCAAATTCAGCTGTTGGTAAATACAATTGACTCGAGGTTTTGTTCAGTACTATTGTTCGTGCTCCTTTTTGAGTTTTTACAGTTTCAAAAACAGAAAAAGTATTGGCATTTTCTTCTTTTACAACAGTAATGGTTCCTTCTCCATTGGAACTAAAAGCAAGTTTCTTTTTGGCATCAAAAGCTACCCCATCACATCCTTCGCCAATAGGTAAAGTTGTAATGATTTTTCCATTAGAAGCATTGACAATTACCATTAAATTATTACCGCAAACAGAAAATAATCTATTGGTTTCCAAATCGATTGCCAATCCCGACGGTTCGTCGCCAGGTGCAATACTCCAAGTTGCTACGACTTCTAATTTGGTAGCGTCTATGGTTTTAATTTCATTTTTATCTTCAATATTTACATAAATCAATCCTTTGGTATTGGTTACTGAAAATTCTGGTTTTCCTCCAAGCGGAATTGTTTTTACCACTTTATTAGTAATGGCATCAAGAACTGTAGTGTTATTGGATTTGGCATTATAAGTAAAAACTTTTTTAGAAAAGGGGTCATACAAAACGGCATCGGGATTTTGACCTTCGATGCTTACTTTATCGATTAATTCAAAAGTTTTTAGATTGATAATGGTAACTGCATTATCTTTTCCATCGGTGATAAAGGCTTTGTTTAGGTCGTTTGCAATGGCAATTCCGTGAACTCCTTTGGCATCTGGAATTGTTGCGATGGTTTTATCCGATTTCAAATCGATAATGTTTACAACACTTCCGTGAGAAACGAATAAATTTTGGTTTACTTCATCTACTGCTAAATAGTCCCAGCCCTCATCTCCAGCAACATTTATTTTTTTAGAAACTTTGTAGTTTTGACTATTACAATTTGTAAAACAAAAACCTATGATTAGTATTGAAAATATTTTTTTCATTGCATTTTTTTTAATGTAAATATCTGAATTTGAATTTGATTTTTCTTCAATTCCCTCTTTTTTATTACTTAAACAGAATTGTGGTCACTTTTTCTTTGTAAATTGTATAAGAACAATTCTAGTGAGAATCCGAGACTTATTTTGTAATCATTAAAAAAAAGGAGGATAAAGAGAGAAACCACCCAATGAGTATTGTTTTTTTAGGAAAAGTAGATTTTTGTAAAACAGATGGTATCCTAAAAATAAAAAAGCGGTTAAGTATATACTAAACCGCTTAATCAAAGAATGTTATTTTCGTAGCGAGACCGAGATTTGAACTCGGGACCTCAGGGTTATGAATCCTGCGCTCTAACCGACTGAGCTATCTCGCCATATTCAGTGATACTTTCATCGTTCTGAATGCGGGTGCAAATATAAAAATAATATTAATGGTTGCAAGTATATTTTTAAGAAAAAAAAATATTTTTAAAAATCCTTTTTTTTCGGACTTATATTCTATATATTTCCGAAAAATTTAATGTAGCTCATGGATCAAAAAGTACGTTACGAAATCGAATTTCCAATCAATTCTTCCCCACAGTTGTTGTATCAATATATATCAACTCCATCTGGTTTGTCAGAATGGTTTGCTGATAACGTAAATTCACGTGGAGAATTTTTTACTTTTATTTGGAATGATTCAGAGGAGAAGGCAAGGCTTGCTTCTAAAAAATCTGGTGAAAAAGTAAAGTTTAAATGGGTTGACGAAAACAATAAGGATACGGAGTATTTTTTTGAATTGCACATTCTTGAAGATGATATTACAAAAGATGTATCTTTGATGGTTATCGATTTTGCGTATAAAGAAGAAGTTAATGAGGCTACTCAATTGTGGGAAAATCAAATTTCAGATTTGAAACATCTCATAGGTTCTGTATAGTAAAATTGTATTTTATCCCTTATATTTGCCCTGAACAAAATTCAGGGTTTTTTTATGGTTAATTTTAATGGTGTAATTATTTCAGAAGAGGAAAATATATTGGTAGAAAATCGCGGTTTTTTATTTGGGGATGCCGTTTTTGAAACCGTAAAAATTGTAAATGGGAAAGTTCTTTTTCTGGAAGATCATTATTTCAGGCTAATGGCCTCTATGCGGATACTACGTATGGAAATACCCATGGATTTTACAATGGAATATTTTGAAGAGCAGCTTGTTTTAGTTGCAAAAATAAATGGACATATAAAATCTTCCCGAGCCAGAATTACCTGCTACAGGAATAATGGTGGCTATTATCTACCAACAAATAATACTATTTCTTTTTTGATACATACGAGTAGTATAGACGTTTCGCAATATACTATTGAATCTTTAAGTTATGAAGTAGATTTATATAAAGATTTTTATATCAGTAAACAATTGCTTTCTACTTTAAAAACAACCAATAAAATTATTAATGTTGCCGCTAGTATTTATGCTTCTGAAAACGGATTTGACAATTGTATTTTGTTAAATGATAACAAGAATGTCGTAGAGGTTTTGCAAGGAAATATTTTTATGGTTCTAGGGAATATGCTGATTACCCCTTCAATTACGGAAGGGTGCATTAATGGTGTTATGAGAAAACAAATATTGATGTTGGCTAAAAAAATAAAACATCTTGAAGTAGTAGAACAAGTCATTTCACCTTTTGATCTTCAAAAAGCAGATGAATTATTTTTTACCAATGTTATAAAAGGAATTCAACCGATAACTAAATATCGAAAGAAAGAATTTACTGTGAATATTGCAACTCAACTGGTTGATAAATTGAATGAATTACTTCCTGTAAACTAGTTTAAATAAGGATTTTCGGGTGCATTAGACCAAATTACATATTCACCACCTAATTCGATGATTTTTTCTTTCCAGAAATGGGTCGTTGATTTGCCAATAATCTTATTTTCGTAGCTGTTTTTGGTAATAATCCACGAGTTATTATCCATCTCTTTTTCTAGTTGGTTTTCGTCCCAACCAGTGTAGCCTAAAAAGAAACGTACATTGTCTTTGCTTATTTTTCCAGAATTGATCAATTCTTTGGTGGATTCAAAATCGCCACCCCAATAAATTCCATTAGAAATTTCTACACTATTCGAAATTAATTCGGGAATGTTGTGAATGAAATAGAGGTTGTCTTGTTCTACAGGCCCGCCATTGTAGATTTTAAAATTGGCTCTAATTTCTGGAATTAGATCATTAATGGTGTATTTTAGTGGTTTATTGATTATAAAACCCACTGCTCCTTCTTTATTATGATCTGCTAATAAAATTACGGATCTATTGAAAGATAAATCACCAATTATAGAAGGCTCAGCAATAAGTAAGTGTCCTTTTTTTAATTTTTCTGAGATCATAGCTTCAATTTTTATTAAATTTAACAAAAAAATATGTATTTGACCAAATAAAATCGTTAAAAGACATAAAAAAACCCTCCATTAGGAGGGTTTTTATTATATTGGAAAACTGAAATTAGTTTACAGCTCCTTCTAATTCAGCACCAGCTTTAAATTTCACTACATTTTTTGCAGCAATTTGGATTGTTTTTCCTGTTTGAGGATTTCTACCATCTCTAGCAGCTCTAGCAGAAACTGACCAAGAACCGAAACCTACTAAAGATACTCTTCCACCTTTTTTCAAAGTACCACCTACATTACCTAAAAATGATTCTAAAGCTAATTTTGCAGCAGCTTTTGTAATTCCTGCATCCGCAGCGATAGCGTCGATTAATTCTGATTTGTTCATAATAATTAGTTATTAATTGTTGGTTAAAAAAATTGTTAATACACAAATTTAATAGGAAATACGTTCCTTGCAAGCGTTTTGTACAAATTTAGGGCGTTTTGTTAATAACTTGTTTTTTTTGTTCATAAAACAAGGAATTTTAGTATAAAAACATCGATAAACGTCCGCTTTTACTGGTGTTAATAGGCTTTTGCATTTTCAGAAAAAACCATTCCATTCAAAAAATCGGAGGTATTCATTTTCTTTTTACCTGGAAATTGTAAACTTAGTACTTGAATATAGCCATCGGTAATGGCAATTTTTATTTCTTTTTTGGTACAAATTAAATTTCCAATTGTTTCGGTATGAGCAGCTGGAATAAGTTTTGATTCATAAATTTTAACATTCCATTCTTCACCATTATCACAAAAAACACACCAAGCTGCTGGATATGGACTTAAACCACGAATTAAATTATTTATTTCAAAACCTGATTTTGTCCAATCAATTTTGCAATTTTCTTTGTTTAACTTATAGGCAGTTTTGATTTCTTGATTGTCGTTTTGGATCGTTGTAGTAACCTTTTCATTTTCGATTAAAGACAAAGTGTCGATTACAGTTTGGCTCCCCAAAAACATTAATCTATCGTGTAATTGACCTGCATTTTCTTCTGCATCAATAGCTGTTTCGGAACTTAGTATCATTGCTCCAGTGTCTATTTTATCATCAATAAAAAATGTGGTAACGCCTGTTTTAGTTTCACCATTTATAATTGCCCAATTAATAGGTGCGGCTCCGCGATAATTAGGTAGAAGTGAAGCATGAAGATTAAAGGTTCCTAATTCAGGCATTTCCCAAACTATTTTTGGCAACATTCGAAAAGCAACTACAACTTGTAAATTGGCATTCAAAGCTTTTAATTCAGACAAAAATCCTTCTTCTTTTAAGTTAGTGGGTTGTAATAGGGTCAGGTTGTTGGCTAATGCATATTCTTTTACTGCTGAATATTTTATTTTTTGTCCCCGACCGGCAGGTTTGTCTGCTGCGGTTATAACTCCCACTACTTCATAGTTGTTTTTAATGATGGTATCCAGAATTCCTACTGCAAATTCAGGAGTGCCCATGAAAACAATTCGTAATTTTTTCATTATGATTTTATTGAATATTTATTGTTTGATTTTATAATCAGGTATTCTTTTTCTAATAATTCTTGTAGAACAAAGATAAGGTCGTTAGAGCTATTTTTAGTTTTATTTTGTATTTCTCTCGAATTTAAATCTTCGGTTTCTAAAATTGACATAATCTCTTTCGAAAGTGCTGAAGTATCTTCTTTTTTATTTTTTTTGGTAATGCAATAGGAACAAATCTCACAGTTTGCTGTTGTTTTTTCGCCAAAATAATTCAAAATCAATTTATTTTTGCAAACTTTCTTTTCCTTTACATATGATAGTACAGCTTGGAGTTGTTCTTTTTTTAGTTGATTTTGCTTTTCTAAATATTTCGAAACCCGATTAATGGTTTTTTCATCTTCTCGAATTTCATTAAAAATTAAAGTTGCATCATTGTTTTTTGAATGGTATTCGATAATTTCTTTTTCTTTTAATTTATTTAAAACAGCATGAATTTCATTTTCTTTAGCATTCGATTTTTTAGCA
>CANEXR010000097.1 GCA_947443815.1 Flavobacteriaceae bacterium
AAAAGCATCTGAAATTGTTGGTGTGTATGGCTTCACCACATTTACTACTTCAGTACCTATATTCTCTTCCTTTTTTTGCGCTATCGAGCATTGAAAC
The DNA here is from genome assembly GCA_947443815.1 of Flavobacteriaceae bacterium. Taxonomy (GTDB): domain Bacteria; phylum Bacteroidota; class Bacteroidia; order Flavobacteriales; family Flavobacteriaceae; genus Flavobacterium. Next base: position 98 of record CANEXR010000097.1, read on the forward strand.
GCAAGAAGTAAAAGACTAATAATTATTTTATTTGGAAAATTGATTTTCATGTTTTTTATTTTTCTACTAAATGCTTTGCAAGTAGGATTAAATGCGAATTAATAGTATTGTTATTTGGTAATTGATGAATTTGTTTTAGATTCTTCTAATTTAATCGCACTCAATTCCGTTTGTGCTTCTAAAATAACATCTGGAAAATCAGTGAAATTTTGTATCACATTATCCAAAATATAGGTGGCTTGAAAACTATCTTTTAATCCATAAAAATTTTTAGCCATTACTACTAAACCTTTGGCTCCAAAATACTTATAGCTTGAATAATTTTTAGCTAATTTCTGAACTACAGCATTCGATTCTTCAAATTTCGAATCCTTATTCTTGAAATAGGCATCATAATACAATGCTTCCGCTGCCAATTCACCTTTGGCAATGGTCAGTAGTTTTGCATAAGAAGTTCTCGCTTTTGCTTCATCACCAGTTTGAATAGCGGCTCTGGCTACAATAATTTGCGCATCGCTTTTTACATTATCATCCGTTTTAGGATTAGCAAGCACTTTATCCGCATAAATAACCGAATTTGGATAGTCTTTCTTTTCGTAAAAACACTTCATCAGATTAGACTGCGCAAAAGTTTTATTTTGAGGAAAATCAGCTTCCGTTTCTAAGCGTGTCAATACCGGAATTGCTTTGTCATATTCTTTATTTTTTAAGAAAATCTGAGACAATCGAGCCAAAGATTGTTCTGTAAACTCGGTTCGTGGCTCCGCAATTACCGCTTCATAATTGGAAATAGATTTGCTTTCTGAACCTTCCGAAAAATAAGATTGTGCCAAGTAAAAATTAGCGTTCAAGGCATGAATTCCTTTTGGAAAAGCATTCAAATACCCTCTAAAACCTACAATTGCTTGTTTTATATTGCTTTGTTGAAATTGCTTTTCGGCAGCTTCATAAGTATCATTATCTAATTCTGCGTCAGTTACTGCAACAAAATCTAAGGTACGAACCCATGCAGCATATTCATCCACTCTACCACTATCGACATAAATCAATCGTGCTGTCGAAACGGCTTCTAAAGCTTCGGGAGTCTTCGGGAAATCTGCTGCTACTTTTTTTAATTTCAATAAAGCTTGCTCGTCTTTATCCGCATTGTAATAAATGAGCCCTTGGCGTAAAATAGATTTGGAAGTAAAAGAACCATTTACAAATTCTACATTCAATTTATCATAGGTTTTAATGGCAAGGTCTTGTTTGTTTGTGGACACATACGTATTTCCTAATTCGTATAAAGCATCATCACGGTATTCTGATTTTGGATACAATTGAAGAAAAGCATTCAACTCCTCTATTTTTTTATCATTTTTAGAAACAAAACCGTAACAAATAGCTTTTTGAAAATAAGCATAATCGGAATCAATACCTTTCAATTCAATTACTTTGCCGTACGCTTCCATAGCTGGCCAATATTTTGAGGTTACAAAACGACAATCCGCTAAACGCAAATAAGAATCATTTAAGCGCACTTTATCAGTCCCTCCTTTTTCTATTTGAGCTTGAAAATAATTTCCTGCCTGATCGTATTCTTTTCTTTTAAAATATACATAGGCAAGCGTATAATTGCTGTTCTTAAATTCTGTAGCTTCTGAAGCCTGATCTGAAATTATAAATTGTTTAAAACTCAATAAAGCATTTTTATAATCGTCCAAAACATATTCGGTTTCGCCTTTCCAAAACGTTGCACGTGCTGTAATTAAAGCATCTTTTTGCTCACTGATAGCTTTAGTAAACAGCTTCAATGCTTCTTGATAATTAGCATCGGTATACAGTTCTAATCCTCTGTAAAACAATACTTTTTGATACGCTAATTTATTTTCAGTCGTTTTGTTTTTTTCTAATAAAATCAAAGCCTCTTTATAGTTTTTTGATGAAATGTAGGAATCAATTAACAAGCGCTCTAATTCCGAATTATTAGCATTATTGGGATATTTTTTTATAAAATCCATTAAAACAACAGGAACACTTTGGTAAGAATTCCCTATTTCATAACTCAATTTAGCATAATTTAAATTGGCTTCTTCAGTTAATGAGGCATTAAAATCCATTTCGGAAGCATTTTTGAAGGCATTCAACGCTTCTTGTTTTTTGTTTAAATTCAAATAACTTTGACCCAGATGGTAATAGCCATTTTGAGCTACAAAATCTTTACCTCCAATAATTTTATTGAATTGTGAAATGGCTTTATCGTAGTCTTTTTGCTCGTAATAGGCAAATCCCAGTTGGTAAAAATCGGTATTATTCCATTTCCCTTTTTTTCCTTTGTAATTTTCTAAATAAGGAATGGCTTTATCAAATTTATTCAAATTAAAATAACTTTCTCCTATAATTTTATTCAATTCTGATTTTTCCAAAGGAGTAGATTTGGCCATCGCTTTTTCGCCTAAATCAATTGCTTTTTGAAAATTTCCTAACTTAAAATTCATGTCTGCTTGGTAATACGACAGTTTTTCTTTGTATTTTTCTTCGCCAGAAACTTCATCAAAATACTTGGTTGCCTGTTTATAATCATCGCCTTCGTAAGCCATAAAACCTAGATAATATTTGGCTTGCGCACCATATTCAGCAGAGTTAACCACTTTATTAAAATATACAGTAGCTTCTTTTTTCTTTTTTGAATTAAAAAAACTATAGCCCTTTTGAAAATGGAACGCTTCAGTATCACTTCGGCTCAAATTATTTTCATCAACTTTATCAAACCATTCCAATGCCTGCGGGTAATTACCTTGATTGAAATGATAATGCGCCACTTCAATATAGGCTTGATTTTGTTTGACACTCGTTGGATAATCCGCAACAAATCGTTCCATCAACTCATCCGCATTGGATTGATTAGTACGAATGGCACAATTAGCAGCATAATAAGCACAATCCGATTGTAATTCTTCCGTTGTTGCAGTGGATTTTACTTTATTAAAAATAATTTGCGCAGCGGTATATTGCTTGTTCTTGTACAATGAGAGCGCGTTATTAAAATCCTTTAAATCATGGGTATAAATACTTGATTTTTGGGCAGAAATGGGCAAAATCCCCATAAATAGAAAGAGAAATAAAAAACCTGAAAATTTATGCATTGTGCTTTTTGTTTTATATTCAAATGTATCATATTCTATAGCCTATAACGAAATGCTATTGGTTTTTATTATCAACAATTGTTTCAACAAAAAATAAAAAATTGATGCATGTTGCACTCCTTCGAAAAAAAAAATTTTTTTTTCACCTGTGATAATTGATAATTGATAATTGATAATTACTTTTACAACATAAACAAATACCTATTATGTCACAAACCGTATTGTCTTTAAAAAACGTTGCTATTTATCAAGAAGGAAAAAGCATTCTATCTCATGTGAATTTAGATGTAAATCGTGGTGAATTTATTTACATCATTGGAAAAACCGGTTCTGGAAAAAGTAGTTTGATGAAAACTTTATATGGTGATTTGGTTTTGACAGAAGGCGAAGGTCATGTTGTTGATTTTGATTTAGCCACTTTAAAAGAAGATGATATTCCGTTTTTGAGAAGAAAAATTGGTATTGTTTTTCAAGATTTCAAATTGCTTCCAGATCGTACTGTGAAAGACAATATGTTATTTGTTTTGAAAGCTACAGGCTGGATTGACAATGATGAAATGCTAAGAAAAATAGAAGAAGTCTTGGACAAAGTAGGCATGAAAGATTTTGCAAACAAAATGCCACACCAACTTTCTGGTGGAGAGCAACAGCGTGTGGCTATTGCTAGAGCTTTGCTAAACGATCCTGAACTTATTCTAGCAGATGAGCCTACAGGAAATTTGGATCCACAAACTAGCGCAGAAGTACTTGAAGTTTTACGCAATATAAATGCTAACGGAAAAACAATCATCATGGCTACTCATGATTATGCTTTGTTAATGAAATTTCCATCCAAGACTTTAAAATGTGAGGATGAAAGAATTTTTGAAGTAGTTCAGCGCACTGTATAAAAGCTATCTTGCTCGTTTTTAAATTTTATAATACTATTTGAAATACAAAATAATCATTGTGCCTTTATGTCAAAATAATGTTTTATCCCTTCAAAATTTAATTCAAATAAAACAGTTGTTTTTTTCAAGTTTATAAAATAGTCTACAATTATAAAACCTTAAAAAATTGTCTAAAAAGAAAATTGTTATTTCAGGAATTAACATGACTGAGGGCGGATTATTTACTATTTTGGATAATTGTTTGAGTAAAATAGAAGCTTACAATCATAACAATGAACTGGAGATTATAGCATTAGTAGCTAATAAATCCAGTTTTAATTATAAATCTATTGAAATCATTGAATTTCCCAATTCAAAAAAAGCATGGTTTTTTAGGATTTTTTACGAATACTTTTATTTTAAACGCCTTTCAAAAAAAATAAAACCAGATATTTGGCTTTCGCTTCATGATATCACCCCAAATCTTGTCCCAACAAAACAATTTGTATATTGCCATCATCCTACTGTTTTTTTTAAACCTAGCTTCAAAGAATGGAGATTTGATTATAAAATTGGGCTTTTTTCTATTCTTTATAAATTCCTTTATCAAATTAATATCAAAAAAAATGAAGCTGTTATTGTTCAGCAACATTGGATAAAAAAAGAGTTTCAAAAAATTTATAACCTAAAAACCATTGTGGTATGCAAACCTGAATTTACTGAAACACTAACCTCAAAACACATTGCTTTAAATAAAGATAAAATTCATTTTTTTTACCCAAGTTTTCCTAGAACATTTAAAAATTTCGAACTCATCTTTGAAGCAATTAAGCTGTTAGATGAGTCTATCAAAGAAAAAACTGAATTTCATTTTACCACTATTAAAAACAATTCAAATCGCTATGCCAAACATCTTTACACCAAATACAAAACGCTAAGTCCCGTTAAATTTCATGAATTTCTTTCGAGAGAAGAAGTCTTAAAATATTATAATACTGTTGATTGCGTCCTTTTTCCCTCAAAATTAGAAACTTGGGGCTTGCCTATTAGTGAGGCCAAAGCGTTCAACAAACCCATGCTTTTAGCAAATCTTCCTTATGCCAAAGAAACGGTTGGTGATTATAAAAAAGTATCTTTTTTTGACACCGATTCGCCTCAAGAATTAGCATCACTTATAACGCAATTCGTAAACAAGAAAATTGTATTTCAAGAAAATAAATATAAATTTGATTCTCAAGAACAATTGAACAATTGGTTTGAGCTTTTTGATTTTATTCTTAAAAAATGAGACAGCCTTTTTTTTCCGTAATAATTCCTTTATTTAATAAAGAAAAATTCATCGTTGCTACCGTAAAAAGCGTGCTGAATCAATCCTATCAAGATTTTGAAATTATTATAATCGAAGATTGCTCTACTGACAATAGCAAAGCCATAATTCAAGGAATTCATTCTGAAAAAATACAAATAGTAGAACATGCTAAAAATAGCGGCCTTTCTGCTTCCAGGAATACGGGAATTCATCATTCAAATGCGGATTATTCAGTTTTTTTGGATGCAGATGATATTTTAAAAACCGATTATTTAAAAAAAATACATTCCTTAATCCTAGGATTTCCAGAAGCCACATTATTTGCCACAAATTATGAAGAAATTTACACCCAAAATACAAGTATACCACCTACTCAAAATATACAAAATACGGGTGATGGCATAGTTTTCAATTATTTTGAAAGCAGTTTATACCAACCGATATACATTCCCTCTAGTTTGTGTGTAAAGAAAACCGTTTTTGATAAAATTGGATATTTTGACACTAAAATTACTTATGGCGAAGACGTAGATTTTAATATTCGTTCTAACTGCCACTATAAATTAGCTTATTCTCCTGAAATATTGGTGCAACAAATCAAATTTGATAAAAATCAAATTACCAACTCTAGTTTAAAGGGAAAAACAATTCCTGATTTTGATTCTTATGAACCTTTGACCAATACCACAAAATACTTAAAAAAATATTTAGATATTAATCGGTATATGATGGCGAGTAATTACAAAAAACAAGGTGATTTAATCCACTATCGCAAACTTAAAAACAGTATTCATCCAAATGCTGCCATTTCTGGATTGAACTACAAGCAGCGTTTGTTGCTACATTCTCCCTCCTTTTTCTTGCAATTGTTTTCCAAACTGAAATTATTTCTTTTGCGAAAAGGAATCGTTTGTACTACTTTCAGCAACTAAACTATTTTGGGTTGACTAAAAAAATACGGCAAATTTGCAGCTTCTTTTTATAAAAAAATCACTTTTCAATTGCTTATTGCTTCATTATTTTAAAATAATCAAGCCATTGTTTCCCAATAATTGCTATCGAAAATCTTGAAACACTGGCAACTGCATTTTTTTTGCAATCCTGATACAACTCTTTATTTTCAAGCATATCGTTCATCGCCAGAACCAGTTTATCAAAATTTTGATTTTCGACCAATAGCCCATTTTTATTATTCTCAATAATTTCTCTTGGGCCAGAAAAACAATCAAAAGCCACCACAGGAGTTTGGCAAGCGAGCGATTCAATTATTGCATTTGACAATCCTTCATTTTTACTACTTAAGACTAGAAAAAGGGCCTTTTTATAATATGGGAACGGGTTTTTTAAAGTTCCTTTAAACAATACCAAATCGCTTAGCTTTAATTTATCCGCTAACTTTTGGTATTCAGGTAGCAACTTTCCTTCACCGAGAACTATAAGCTTAATGTTTTGTTTGGGCAAATTGGATTGGGAATAAGCAACTATTAGTTTATCAATTTGCTTGATATTCGTATCCATATTCCCTACTGCCAAAATATAGTGTGAATCAACAACAAAGGCTTCTTTTAAAACCAAAATAGATTCAAAATCAAAAGGTTGGTATAAATTTTTTACCTGATTTGTAATTTTTAAATTCCGAATTTCATTTTCAATCGCTTCTGAAACCGTAACAATATTTCGATTTGCATAAATTAATTTGGCTAAGAAACTATTTTTAGGAAAATAGAATTCCAAAACGCCACTTAAAACTGTAAAAATACTGTTTTTAGGATACACCAATCGAGACAAAATCAACTCAAAAACAAAGCTAGGTCGCATTCTGAAATCAATTACAAAATCAAAGTTATTGGAGCGAATAAATTTTTTGAGTGCAAAAAAACGATGCCATTTTCTAACAATAGTATTAGAATTAGGGCTGATTTTTCCGAGATTCAATACAGTTCCTGCGTATTGATAGGAAATCAAATCTCTAAAAATACAATTCTGAACCTCAAAACCTTGTTTTTCAAAATAAAGTGACAACAAAGCATGTACTTTTTCAGCACCTCCATAGGATAAACAATCCCCTATCAAGGCAATTTTATATGTTTTATTTTTGCTTATCACTTCTAATTTAGTTTATTTTACTATCAAATATAATTAAATATCAAATCAATGCAAGAAACCCCATTAGTAACAGTGCTTTGTTCTTGTTACAATCATGGACAATTTGTAGTAGAATGCTTGACTTCCGTTTTAAACCAAACCTACACCAATATTCAACTTATTGTTATTGACGACTTTAGTATTGACAATTCCGTTGCCGTTATCGATACTTTTATAAAAAAATTTCCGCAAATTACTTTTATAAAAAACAAACAAAATCTAGGAATTACCACATCGGTAAATTCAGCCGCAAGATTAGCAAAAGGAGAATATATAATCGACTTAGCTGCAGATGATATTTTATTACCCCATTGTGTTGCTTTACAAATAGAAAAATTCAAGGAAAATTGTTTTGAAAATTTAGCCATCGTTTACGGAAATGCCGAATTAATTTCTGAAAATGGAACTCATCTCTCTTACTATTTTGATGTAGATGCTACTTTAAAAACAATACAAAAAAGACCCAAAGGCAATCTTTATTTGGATATTATCAGTCCCGAAGTAACCATTTGTTCCGTTTCAGGCATGATGAAAAAAACAGTTTTTGATGCGCTCAAAGGATACGATAATTCTCTTGCTTACGAAGATTTTGATTATTGGATTCGGGTATCTCGAAATTACAATATAGACTTTATAGATGGTGTTTTGGTACAAAAAAGAATACTCCCCAACTCATTACACGCCAGTTTTTCAGCACCAAAAAATAAAATCGCTGCTTCCACTTATATCATTTTGAAAAAAGCTTTTTCCCTTAACCGAAACAAAAAAGAATATTTTGTGCTTCGCAAAAGAGTGAATTTTGAAATTATTAATAATTATAGAACTGGCAATTATTTTTTGATGATTCAAAACTGCTTGCTGCGCTTTCGGATTTTTATCAAAACTATTTAATCCCAATACTGGCAATTCAATTAAAGAAAAACGCACTAATTTCTTTGACTACAGATTATTTTTTAAATTCAAAAACACATCATAATCCCGAATATAATCTGTTTCGTCAAAGACTTCTGATGCTAAAACCAGACAAACTGCTCCTGACGAAAAATTTTCTAATTCTCTCCACACATTATTGGTAATCAACAATCCCTTGTCTGGTTTATTTAAGGTAATTGTTTTTGTGGTTAAAGTATCTTTCAAGACGACATCAAAACTACCTGAAATTGCTATCAGTATTTGTTGTAATTTTTTATGGGAATGGCCACCACGCTTTGATGAACTTGGAATGTCATATAAATAATAAACCCGTTTGATTTCAAAAGGGATAGCCCCATTTTCTACCACCGCAATATTCCCTAAAGCATTTTCAATTTTTGGAATATCAATTATATTTATGTTCATCAGATTACGATTTTTAGAAACAAGTTTTGCTAGGCTTTTCGGTAAAGCCACAACTTGGTTATTACCGTTTTCACACCCTTTTTTAATTCAAATAACGGCTAAAACATCCAAGTATTAGCATACAAACGAAGTAAATCTAACAAAATTATATTTATCCTTTTCGAGTTCGAACTAAATTTTCTTTTTAACCTAAAAAACGAGTTCATTTTTAAATCTGTTTTTAGTTTTTTGATGGTTATATGTATTGCAAAAAAACCATTTGCTTGGTTTTTAATTCAAAAATTCGGCAAACCGTTTGGTATCAAAATAGAAAGGTCTTATTCCTTGAATTTGACTGTTTTTGATGTCAAAATATTCACTAATGGACATCGTGATTTCGTTGCCATTTTTCTTT
>CANEXR010000098.1 GCA_947443815.1 Flavobacteriaceae bacterium
CCTGAAATTGATGAAACTTTCGAATTGGAAATCAAAAATGGAAGGCACCCTGTTATTGAAAAACAATTGCCAGTCGGAATGCCTTACATTGCTAATGATGTTTTCTTAGATAGAGAAACACAACAGCTGATTATGATTACAGGTCCTAATATGTCTGGAAAGTCAGCTATTTTGCGTCAAACTGCTTTGATAGTCTTGCTGGCTCAAATGGGAAGTTTTGTTCCTGCAGACAGTGTTAGAATGGGAATTGTAGATAAAATTTTCACCAGAGTAGGAGCTTCGGACAATATTTCGATGGGAGAATCCACTTTTATGGTTGAAATGAATGAAACGGCATCCATATTGAATAATATTTCCGATAGAAGTTTGGTATTGCTTGACGAAATTGGAAGAGGAACTAGTACCTATGATGGAATATCTATTGCGTGGGCAATTGCAGAATTTTTGCACGAACATCCTTCTAAGCCTAAAACATTGTTTGCAACACATTATCATGAGCTCAATGAAATGAGTGAATCGCTATCAAGAATTCAAAATTATAATGTTGCAGTCAAAGAATTAAAAGATACAGTTCTTTTTATACGTAAGTTAGTCAAAGGAGGAAGTGCACACAGTTTTGGAATACATGTCGCAAAAATGGCAGGAATGCCACAAATAGTGATTTTGAAGGCGCAAAAGTTATTGAAGAAACTAGAAAAAAATCATTCAAGCGATGCTTTAAACGGGATTAAATCAGCAAAAGACGAAATGCAAATGAGTTTTTTTAACTTGGATGACCCACTGTTAGAGGAAATTAAAGAAGAAATTTTAAATTTAGACATCAATACCATTACACCAATGGAAGCATTAATGAAACTTAATGAAATAAAAAGAATGCTAACCCGAAAATAGTTTCTTTAGGTTTAAAGTTTACGTTATCAGAAGATTAACTTTTATCAATGATTTTTTTATAAAAAAGGCTTGTGTAATTGAATTAATGTACTAAATTTGCATCCGCAATACAGAACAAGTATCGTAGTTCTTTTTAAGAATTGAAAATGCGAAAATAGCTCAGTTGGTAGAGCGCGACCTTGCCAAGGTCGAGGTCGCGGGTTCGAGCCCCGTTTTTCGCTCAACACCACATAATGCTCGGATGGTGAAATTGGTAGACACGCTGGACTTAAAATCCAGTGAACAGCAATGTTCGTGCGGGTTCAAGTCCCGCTCTGAGTACTAAAAAAGCTTCAAACTATGTTTGAAGCTTTTTTTATTTTATAAAGATTAGCAATTACTGAAAGCAAATAAAAAAATAGTTTAGAAATGGTAACTAAAAACCTGAAATTTTATGGGCGCTTTTGTAATCAGTAAACGATTCAATGATGAATATAAATTTGTATTTACTTCCAGAAAAGGGAAAGCAATATTTACAAGTTTAAGCTATGAACTTAAATTTGAATGTGAGGAGGATATTGAGAAGTTTAAATTGAATATCGAATCCGCTGATTTCTTAAAGTTTAAATCTAACAACGGGAAGTATTTTTTTAAGCTTCTTTTGTCAGGGGAGCATTTCGCTACAAGTAGAAAGTATACCACGCAGTTAAGACTCCAGAAAGGAATTGATGAAATTGTTAAGTATGCCTCTCAGTCGGAAATTTTAGATTTTTCTGAAAATAATTTTATCTTTTTGGATTAAAAAATCAAAAGCCTTGCTCAATATAGGAGTAGGGCTTTTGGTTTTAGACTATTTTTTCCATAAAAAAAGCCGATTCACGATGTGACCGGCTTAAATTTTTTGTGTTGTAATTTAGAATTACTTTGCAGGTGCAGCAGCAGGAGCAGCAGCAGGTGCAGCAGCAGCAGAATCAACAGCTACAGCAGCAGTATCAGCAACAACAGCAGCAGAATCAACAGCTACAGCAGTAGTGTCAGCAGCAACAGCCTCTTCAGCAGGAGCTTCAGCTTTTTTACATGATACAACAGTTAAAACAGCAACAACAGCTAAACTTAAAAATACTTTTTTCATCTTACTTTATTATAAAAGGTTAATTATTAATTCGTGGCAAAGATATAAATTTTTTAATATGTAAAATATTTTTTTATTTTTTTTTTAAAAATATTCTTCTTTACCAGCGAATATTTTTTTATCAACTACTATGCCAAAAAAACAATATGTTAAAATAATAACGAAATAATATAGAATTAATTTTATTAAACCTAAAATTTGAGAAAATGGCGAAAAGAAACTGTTCTAATAAAACGACATTTTTTTTTTAATATTTTTTATTTCAATAGGTTAAAGTGGTGATTTTTGACTTTTTTAAAACAAATTAGGCTTTGTTTTTTTATGAAAATGAAATTTAAATGGAGTTGAAAAAATTAAATACTTTTCATAATTGTTACTGTTGCACCTTTATTTTTTTGGACAAAACGACTACAGATTTGTCCTTTTTCGTTTCTTATTTCTTCATTTTGAATTAAATTATGGAATGCAACATTAAGTTCTTCTTTGTTGGATATCATGAGGCATCCTCCTAAAGCTACTAAATCTGTTGCTTCTGCAAAATGGGAGTAGTTGGGTCCAATAACTATTGGTATTCCAAAGGTTGCTGGTTCTAATAGGTTATGAACTCCAGGGTTTCCAAAACCACCTCCTACATAAGCAATTTCGGCATAACTATATATTTTTGTTAAAATACCAATCGTATCAATGATGAATACATCGTAATCGGCAAGGTTCTTATTTTCTTTTTCGGAAAACAAAAGCACTTTTTTTTGAATGCTTTCTTTTAGTTGTTGAATTTGTGTTGGTTTAATATTGTGTGGTGCAATTATAAACTTAATAACATTTGTATTTGTATTGATAAAGTCAACTAATAAATCTTCGTCTTTTGGCCATGAACTCCCGGCAACAATGGTGGTATGATTGTTCTTAAATTCCGAAATAAAAGATAAGGTATTGTCTTTTTCAAGAATAGCCGAAACTCTATCAAAGCGAGTGTCTCCTGAAACGGTTACATTATTTTTTCCAAGCTGTTCCAATAGTCTTTTAGAATCTTCATTTTGAACAAAAAAATGTGTGAAGGTTTCCAAAGCTTTTCTGTAAAATCCACCGTACCATTTAAAAAATAGTTGTTTTTCCCTGAAAATTCCTGAAATGAGATAGGTTGGTGTCTTTTGTGCTTGGAGTTCGTTTAAGTAATTTAGCCAATATTCATATTTTATGAAAAAAACTAAATCGGGATGGGCTAATTTCAAAAATTCTTTTGCGTTTTTTCTAGTATCTAAAGGCAAATAAACGGTAACATCTGCCATTGTATTGTTTTTTCTGACTTCATAACCTGAAGGTGAAAAAAAACTAATAATGATTTTATGAGTAGGGTATTTTTCTTTTATTTTTTCAATTACAGGTAGTCCTTGTTCGTATTCACCAAGGGATGCTGCATGAAACCATATTGTTTGGTCAATTGGGTTTATTTTTTCTTTTAATGTAGAAAAAACTACTTTTCGACCCTCAACGAATAGTTTCATTTTAGGACTGAAAAAGGCTATGATTTTTAATAAAAAGCTTGAAAAGGAAACGATTAAAGTATATACAAAAAACATAATTCAAATTTTGGGGCTAAAATACGCTTTCTTTATATTATTTTCTTCCGAAAGAAATATTTAAATTTTGGATACTGTATCAAATAGTTTGTCCTGCTCTATTTTATTTCATTTGGATATTGTTTTTTAATGACTGTTTCATTGGTTTAAATTCATTAAATGTCTATTTTTGTTTTTAGTATTCAAAAAGAGTTTGTTGTTTTTTTGAGACTTTCAACAAGATGATTCCATGCTCCATAAAAGAGCGAATTCTAAAGAAAAATTTTCAATGAAAAAAATTCAAATGGTTGACTTAAAAAGTCAATATAATAAAATTGCAGATACCGTAAATAGTTCGATACAAGAAGTCTTAGATACAAATGCCTATATAAATGGCCCACAAGTACATCAATTTCAGAAATCTTTAGAAGAATATCTTGATGTGAAACATGTGATTCCATGTGCTAATGGAACAGATGCTTTGCAAATTGCCATGATGGGTTTAGGTTTGAAACCTGGAGACGAGGTTATTACTGCTGATTTCACTTTTGCTGCAACAGTTGAAGTAATTGCTTTATTGCAACTTACACCCGTTTTAGTAGACGTGGATATATATAACATGAATATCTCTATTGAAGGAATTAAAAAAGCCATTACCTCAAAAACGAAAGCTATTGTTCCCGTACATTTATTTGGTCGTGCTGCTAACATGGAGGCAATTATGAGTTTGGCTAAAGAATATAATTTATATGTAATTGAAGATAATGCACAAGCAATTGGTGCTAATTGCAAATTTTCGGATGGAACCAAAAAGAAAGCAGGGACAATCGGGCATGTAGGAGCAACTTCTTTTTTTCCTTCCAAAAATTTAGGTTGTTATGGAGATGGAGGTGCTATTTTTACAAATGATGATGCCCTAGCGCATACCCTTCGTGGGATTGTTAATCATGGAATGTACGAACGATATCATCACGATGTTGTAGGTGTAAATTCCCGTTTGGATAGTATTCAAGCCGCAGTTTTGAATGCTAAATTACCTTTGTTAGATGATTACAGTAAAGCACGTCAAGAGGCTGCCAGAAAATATTCAGCTGCTTTTGAAGGACATGAAAATATTATTGCGCCAAGTATTTGTGCTGTTTGTGATTGTCATGTTTTTCATCAATACACCTTACGCATTATTGGTGCTGATAGAAATGGGTTAATGCAACATTTATTAGACAAAGGAATTCCTTGTGCTATTTATTATCCAATTCCGTTGCATGCACAGAAAGCATATGCGGACTCGCGCTACAAAGAAGAGGATTTTCCAGTAACCAATCAGTTAGTCAAAGAAGTACTTTCTTTACCAATGCACACAGAATTAGATGATGAGCAAATCAAGTTTATTACCGATACTGTCTTAGAATTTTTGAAATAATGGATAAAATTTAAAAAACAAATTATGAAAATACTTGTAACAGGAGGTTTGGGTTTCATTGGTTCACATACTGTAGTGGAATTACAAAAAGAGGGTTTTGACGTTATTGTTGTGGATAATCTTTCCAATACTTCTTTACATGTTTTAGAGGGTATTCAAAATATTACTGGAAAACTACCTGAATTCGAAAAGTTAGATTTGCGCGATAAAGCAGGAGTACAATATTTCTTTAAAAGACACAAAGATATTTCAGGTGTAATTCATTTTGCAGCTTCAAAAGCAGTTGGTGAAAGTGTAGAAAACCCACTGTTGTATTATGAAAATAATATCAATGCTTTAGTGTATATTTTGCAGGAATTGCAACAAAAACCAGAAGCTAGTTTTATTTTTAGCTCGTCTTGCACTGTTTATGGTCAAGCCGAAAAAATGCCAATTACCGAAGACGCATCGATTCAAATAGCCATGTCTCCTTATGGTAATACAAAACAAATTGGAGAAGAAATTATCACCGACACTGCCAAAGTAACTAATATAAATGCCATTTTATTGCGTTATTTCAATCCAATAGGAGCGCATCCTTCTGTAGAAATTGGAGAATTACCAATTGGAGTTCCACAAAATCTTGTGCCATTTATTACCCAAACTGGATCTGGGTTGCGCGAAGTATTGGCGGTATATGGAAATGATTATCCAACTCCAGATGGAACAGCAGTTCGGGACTATATTCATGTAGTCGATTTGGCAAAAGCCCATGTTATTGCCTTGCAACGATTATTACATAAAAAAAATACTGCTAAAGTGGAAACCTTTAATCTCGGTACTGGAACTGGGAGCTCTGTGTTGGAAGTAATTAAAGCTTTCGAAAAAGTTAGTGGTCAAAAACTACCTTATAAAATCGTGGCGCGTAGAGAAGGAGACATCACTTCTGCTTACGCCAATACGGATAAAGCCAACACTGTTTTAGGTTGGAAAGCGCAATCATCACTCGAAGAAGGGATGGCAAGTGCTTGGAAATGGGAACAAAAAATCAGAAAATAAAAAAGGCAGTTGATGTAGTTTTTTTGGATTATTTTTTTGATGTTTCTTTTAGTTTTTCTGTGGCTTGGTTCATTCTGAAAATTAATAATTGGATGAACTCATCCTATAAAGATGAAAAAATCCTCATAAACTTTTGCCTATGAGGATCCTATTAATAGTTAATTTTCAACCTGAAACCTGTGGTTGAATACGGAAAATTAAGCATTAGCAGTCACCGCATCTCTGTCGATTTTTCCAATCAATCCCGCCAATACTTTTCCTGGGCCAACTTCAGTAAACAAAGTCGCGCCATCAGCAATCATTTGTTGTACCGATTGCGTCCATTTAACGGGAGCTGTTAATTGTATGATTAGGTTTTTCTTAATTTCGTCAGCATCAGCAACCGCAGTTGCAGTAACATTTTGATATACGGGGCAAATTGGAGTAGAAAACGTAGTGGCTTCGATAGCTGCCGCTAGTTCTTCTCTTGCTGGTTCCATCATTGGCGAGTGAAAAGCACCACCAACAGGCAACAATAAAGCACGTTTTGCACCTACCGCTTTCATCGCTTCGCAGGCTTTTTCCACAGCCGATGTTTCTCCTGAAATCACTAATTGTCCCGGGCAATTATAATTGGCAGCCACAACAATTCCATCAATCGAAGCACAAACTTCTTCCACAATGTTATCAGCTAATCCTAAAACAGCCGCCATAGTCGAAGGCTTTATCTCACACGCTTTTTGCATGGCAAGTGCCCGTTGCGAAACCAATTTCAAGCCATCTTCAAATGACAAAGCACCATTTGCCACTAATGCCGAAAATTCGCCTAAGGAATGTCCTGCAACCATTTCTGGTTTGAAATCTTCGCCTAATGTTTTTGCCAAAATCACCGAATGCAAGAAAACGGCAGGTTGCGTAACTTTAGTTTCTTTCAACTCTTCCGCACTTCCTTCAAACATGATGTCTGTGATGCGGAAACCTAAAATTTCATTCGCTTTTTCGAATAATTCCTTTGCTAATGCGGAGTTTTCATATAAGTCTTTGCCCATTCCTGTAAATTGTGCGCCTTGACCCGGAAATACGTATGCTTTCATCTGTAGTTTTTGTTTAAAGTTTAAGGTTTAAAATGATCCACGATTGTAGATGAATTTAAATTAAGCTGCAAAAATACTACTTTTTTAGGATTTATTAGAATGACTTTTAGGAGCCAACATTTTGTGTTTCTCATCACGACTTGTCCCGCTTTCCCCTATATCTCTCCGCTCCGCTACGAGGATGCCGGCTCAATCGGGGCTAGTTTATAACGCGCAGTAGTTTTTCTAAGGTTCAAAAAACAGCCTTTGCACATAATCACGAGGAACAATAGCACCCACTAATTTTTTAAATAGAATAATTTTTAAACATATAAATCCATAACAATCGAGAAAATCGAATGTTAAATGAAGCCATTGCAATAATAACAAAAGCAATAATGGGAATGATTCTTAAATCAAAATTAGTTTCAAAAAAATAGTGTGCCATACAGTAAGTCGCTATTCCTTGTGCTACCGTCAGACCATAATTGACATACATTGCACCAAAAAAATAACCGGGTTCTTTCTCAAATTTAAAATGACAATGTGGACAATAATCATTCATTTTAGGAAACCCAATTTGGAAGAAAATATTCTTTTCTTTAAATACTTTGCCTTCAAGACAATGTGGACAATCATTATTTAGGATGTGAATAATAGCGTGTGCCATTTTTATTATTTTTTATCAAAGGTAATTCTTATCCAAGTCACAGCTATTTTCTATATTCGCTAATTCTAGCACAATAAAGACATTTTTGTAAATGAAAAAATATCCTGTATATGACATTCAGCGGTTTAACTGCAATTCTGTGAATAGTGATTTGTATCTTAATACATTCAAAAACCATTTAATTGACCATAGTTTTATCGAGGAACCACATCGGCATAATTCCTATGTTTTGGTTTTTTTTACCAAAGGTTCTGGAACACATGAAATTGATTTTGATGTCTTTACAATTCAAGCGGGAAGTATGTTTTTTTTACAACCAGGACAAATACACCATTGGAATTTGTCTGATGATGTTGAAGGATTTGTGATTTTCTATTCGCAGGAAATGTATAATCTCTATTTTGGACAAAAAACGCTCCAGGATTATCCCTTTTATTCATCGGTGAACAATAAGCCTGAAATGGTATTCGATTTAGCCGAATTAAAAGCTATTTTACCTTATTTCAATACTATGATTGCTGAAAACAAAGAAAATCAAATGTTCAAGCAAGACAAAATAATGAATTTATTAGATACGATACTTATTGCAATTGCCCGAAAATATACTGTAACTAATCTGCATGAAGCGCATTCCTACAATGTAAAAATAAAAAGTTTTGAAGGGCTTCTAGAAAAGAATTTTAAAATAGAAAAAACACCTTCTTTTTATGCGTCACAACTTCATATTACATTAAAACATTTGAACCGAATATGCAATGAAATCCTCCAAAAAACCACTACAGAAGTAATTACGGACAGAATCCTTCTCGAAGCCAAGCGCATGTTGATGGATAAAAAAATTACCGTTAATGAAATTGCCACAGCATTAGGCTACGATGATTATTCTTATTTTACCCGATTGTTCAAAAAGCATATTGGGATAACTCCTTCCGCTTTTCGTATTGAAAAAAAGTAATTACGTATGCACGGTTACTAAAGTTGCTGCTTTTTTTGCTTTTTCGACCACGTCTTCAATAGGCGTTTCTAAAGGACTGTTAACTAGAGCCACTCCCATTCGTCGGTAAGGTCTTGAGGTTGGTTTGCCAAAAATTCTAAAATCGGTTTTGGGTAAAGCAGCTATTTTTTCTATTCCTGAATAGGTAGGATTCGTTGCATATTCAGAAGCCAAAATTACAGCACTTGCTCCCGCTTTTTCCAAAGTAATTTCAAAAATAGGCAAACTCAAAATGGCTCTTAAATGCAATTCAAATTCATTGAAGTTTTGCGTTCCAGCCAAAGTAACCATTCCAGTATCATGTGGTCTTGGTGATAATTCTGAGAAATAAACCCCATCATCTGCTAGAAAAAATTCAACTCCAAAAAGACCTGCACCACCTAAGGCTTCAGTTACTTTTTCGGCCATATCTTGAGCTTCGTATAAATCTTTATCGGAAATTAAAGCGGGTTGCCAACTTTCCTGA
>CANEXR010000099.1 GCA_947443815.1 Flavobacteriaceae bacterium
AGTATAACACTGGATTATTAGTAATTGAAGGAAATATAAAAATCAATAATCTAGAAAGCGTTCCTACCAATCATTTTGCATTGTTTGAAAATGAAGGTGAAACATTTATTATCGAAGCTACCGAAAAAGCAGTAATCTTAATTTTGAGTGGAGAACCCATTCCTGAACCAATTGTAGCTCATGGTCCTTTTGTAATGAACACTCAAGCCGAGATTATACAAGCAATTAATGATGTAAATTCAGGAAAATTTGGATTTTTAGAAGATTAATTTAAATTGATTTATTCCCTAAAATGTTACCTAAAAAGTATAAAAAAACCATTCGAATCCGAATGGTTTTTTTATACTTTTTATACAATTATTACCTAATAAATATACTTAAAAAGTAATAAACTAAAGCTGCTAATAAAGCTGAAATCGGAATCGTTAATACCCAAGCCCAGATTAAACTAACTGTTACACCCCAACGCACTGCTGAGATTCGTTTAGTTAAACCAACACCAATAATTGACCCTGTAATTGTATGTGTTGTACTTACAGGCACTTTAAAATGCTCTGTTATATATAAAGTCAATGCGCCTGCTGTTTCAGCTGCAACACCTTCAAATGAAGTAACTTTGGTTATTTTTGACCCCATTGTTTTCACAATTTTCCAACCACCACTTAATGTTCCAATTGCAATAGCTGAATAACAAGCTAGTGGTATCCACGATGGCATTACTGCTTCTATATGTTTATCTTCGTTTGCTAGTACAACATTCAACCATTCTGGCATAATTTGCCCATGTCCTGTAGTATTTATATAAACCGCAACAGCCGCTGCTATAATACCCATTACTTTTTGAGAATCATTTCCACCATGCCCTAAACTAAAAGCAGCAGAAGAAAGCAATTGCATTTTTTTCAACCATGCCGTAGCCTGATGCAAATTCAAACTACTAAAAATCAAACAAAATAAACTTACAGTAAGCAAAATAAAAGCAACCAAAATCCATTTGATATTGTGCCCATCAAAAGCTACATTCCAAAAATGAGAAGAAAATCTTGGTTGTACATCATCAAATTTCATCTGACCGTTTATAAACCAAACAGTCAAAATCATTAATGCCAATGTGAAAATTTTAGGAAAAATACTTTTGCGAGAAGCATTTAGTAACCAAATTGAAATCAAATAAGACATCAAAGCACCTAATAAAGGAGCCAGAACAATAAAAGCAATAATAATAAGAACTCCAGATGGCATTCCTCCGTCTTTCCCTGCCTTGTACCAACTTACAATATTGTACCAATGGTGGACATTGCCATCAATGACATAATCAGAGAATCCATGAACAGCAAATGCATGTGCTAATGCAGCACCAGCAAATCCTCCAATCAAAGTATGTGAAGAACTAGAAGGAATTCCTTGCCACCAAGTAATTAAATTCCAAATGATTGCCGCAACAACACCTGCCAAAATAACAACAAGATTAATTTCACTGGCCTCGGCTGTTTTTGCAACAGTATTTGCTACTCCCAAACCAAAAACCCAATAGGCTAGAAAGTTAAAAAAAGCAGCCCAAAGAACCGCTTGAAAAGGAGACAAAACCTTTGTTGCCACAACTGTTGCTATAGCATTAGCAGCATCGTGAAAACCATTAATATAATCAAAAATTAATGCTAGTACTATAATAATTATGAGTAAAGTCATATCTATATATTAGATTGATAGAATTAAATTAAGAATGTTTTACGGTAATAGATTCTAATACACTAGCAACACTCTTACATTTATCAGTAGCAGATTCTAAAACCGACAATACTTCTTTATATTTAATGATGTTTTTGGCATCAGTTTCATTTTCGAAAATTTCAAAAACAGCTTTATTATAAACCATATCTGATTTATTTTCCAGTTTATTGATTTTTGCACAAGCATTAGTAATGGTCTTCATGTTGTCCAAGTTTTTCAATTCTTTAACAGCCACATCAATATTTTGACAAGCCTCAAGATTGATTTCGGTCAATTTTCGGATTGATTTTGTAATTTTATCTACATGATACAGTCGCATTCTGCTTGCTGCTCCATGAAGATTATCAGCAACATTATCAATAGAAGTAATCAAAGAGTGAATATCTTCTCTATCAAATGGAGTAATGAAATTTCTACTTAATTCAAGACTTGTCTGACGTGTCAAATCTTCTCCGCGTTGTTCCAATTCATCAATTTTTTGAAAAAGAACTTCTCTTTCTTTCAAAGGAAGATTTACCGCTTCGTGCAAATGTGTAGCCAATTGAATTAAATTAGTTGATGCTTCTTCAAAAAGCGGGAAAAACTTTTTGTCCTTAGGAACTAAAAATTGAAAGATACTATTTAATGACATTTTATTAGATTTTAGAATTACAAAATTAGTTCATTATTTTATGTTAATGTTAAAAAATTGTTAACAATCATGTTCGATTTGAAAACTATTCAAAAAAGACACTGTTTTCTCAATATCATAATGCAAAATTCGGTCTTCTTTTACTAATGCAACTTCTTTACGATATGCACTCAAAAACATTTCAATAAAATCACTTGATTTTAGTGGATTTCTATAAGCAATGGCTTGTGAAGCATTTAATAATTCTATAGCTAATATTCGTTCTAAATTATCCATAATACGCAATGTCTTGGTAGCACCATTGGCGCCCATACTCACGTGATCTTCTTGTCCATTACTAGAAACAATACTATCAATACTTGAAGGAGTTGCTAATTGTTTGTTCTGACTCGCAATACTAGCTGCGGTATATTGTGGGATCATCAAACCCGAATTTAGTCCAGGATTATCAACCAAAAAAGCAGGAAGATTTCGCAATCCTGAGATAAGCTGATAAGTTCTTCGTTCTGAAATACTACCTAATTCCGCCAAAGCAATCCCCATAAAATCTAGTGCCAATGCCAATGGTTGCCCGTGAAAATTACCTCCTGAAATAATTTGATCACTCTCTATAAATATATTCGGATTATCGGTAACTGAATTGATTTCGGTTTTAAAGACTTTTTTTACATAATCGATAGCATCTTTGGAAGCACCATGAACTTGTGGCATACAACGGAAAGAATATGGATCTTGAACATGCGTTTTTACCTGCTCAATTATTTCGCTTCCTTCTAAAAATTCTTTAATCCGATTGGCTGTAACAATTTGGCCTTTGTGTGGCCTTATAAAATGAATTAACTCATTAAAAGGTTCAATGCGACCATCAAATCCTTCAAGAGAAATGGCTCCAATTAAATCTGCTAAATAGGAAAATTTATTTGCCTTCATTAAAATATGTGCTCCATAAGCACTCATGAATTGTGTTCCATTTAATAAAGCCAATCCCTCTTTTGATTGCAATGCTATTGGCTCCCAATTGAATTGTTTCAAAATCAGACTTGAATGTACTTTTTTGCCTTCAAAACTAACTTCTCCTTCACCCAATAATGGTAATGATAAATGAGCTAAAGGCGCTAAATCTCCAGAGGCACCAAGTGAGCCTTGCGTGTAAATTACGGGAAGTATATCCTTATTATAAAAAGCAATTAATCGTTCAACTGTTTGCAATTGAATTCCAGAATGACCATAACTTAAAGATTGAATTTTAAGCAATAGCATTAACTTAACAATAGCATTAGGGACTTCTTCTCCCGTTCCACAAGAGTGGGATTTAACCAAATTTTCTTGAAGTTTAGAAAGGTTTTCTGTAGATATTTTAACATTACAAAGCGATCCAAAACCAGTGTTAATTCCGTAAATAGGGCTGGAATGTGAGGCCATTTTTTTATCCAAATAATCCCTACATTTTTGAATGTTAACTTTTGCCTCTTCAGACAACTCTAATGATTTATGGTGCGATATAATTTCTTCCAATGTCTCCAAAGAAAGTACTTGTGTGCTTATGTAATGTATATTATCCATTTAAAATGTATTTTGAAAGCTCAAAATTCAACAAATCAATATTAAAAAGCAACTTTTATTATTAATAATTTAAAATCAAATCAAAATTTAAATAAAAAATACACTTTACATATAAAACAACTTAGTTCTATTAGACTTTATAATTTAAAACAACAAAATCGAAACTGATTTTATACTTTAAAAATATAAAATTCTTAGTCAAGCTAAGTAAAACCAATACAGATTTGTAAATTTTAAATCTAATTTGTCATGTTTGAGCAAAAATACCAGTCCAAAAAAAGCTTCAATTATATGAATAATTTCAATAAATTGAATAATATTTAAATAATAATCAATATCATCTCAATTGTTGACTTCTTATTAAAATATTCGCAAAAAATAAATTTAAGGTTTTGTTTTTTATAAAAAACTGTACTTTTGGGGTATAAAATGAAAAACAACAGAACAACATATCATTCTTCGATATCAAACCTAAAACAGGTTTCAGTTTCTGCTACATTTACTACAACAACTACTACCCCTTAGGGGTATACATTTCACATATAATCCTAACTTTATGTTTTTCCTGTCGGAAGAACATTTTTGGATGTATAACAAACATTAGATATTAAAAACAGAAATAAAATGAAATCGCTACAATTCAAAATAGAAATAATCTCGAAAAGCGATACCCAATTACATTAAAAAAACAAATACAAACTTGGTATGAAAGTATTAAAATTTGGCGGAACTTCGGTTGCCAATGCAGAAAACATAAAACTCGTTTTAGATATCATTATCAATAAAGCAAAAGAAGAAAAATTAGTTGTAGTTGTTTCAGCTCTTAGTAAAGTAACTGATTTATTGCAATTAGCCTCAGTAAAAGCAGCATCTAATGATGAAAGTTTTAAAGATATTGTTGCAGAAATTGAAAAAAAACACCTAGATACTTTAAAAGAACTTATTCCTGTAAGTGAGCAAAGTGGTTTATTGAGTCATTTAAAAAGAATTGTAAACCATTTAGAAACCCTTTTGGATGGTTGCTTTCTTTTAGGAGAATTATCGCCTAGAACATCTGATACCATTTTGAGTTTTGGTGAATTACTCTCCTCTTATATCATTGCTGAAGCTTTAAAACAAAAATTAAAAAACAGCAGTTATGCCGATAGCCGTGAATTGATTAAAACAAACAATCATTTTGGAAAAGCGGCCGTAAATTTTGATAAAACGAACCTTTTAATTGCTGATTTTTTTGCTTCTAATGAAAATCAAGTCGTTATTATGCCCGGTTTTATTGCCTCATCAGTCGATGGTATCAATACAACTTTAGGTCGTGGAGGCTCTGATTATACAGCTGCAATACTAGCCGGTGCCTTAAATACATCTGATTTAGAAATTTGGAC
Organism: Flavobacteriaceae bacterium; assembly: GCA_947443815.1. Taxonomy (GTDB): domain Bacteria; phylum Bacteroidota; class Bacteroidia; order Flavobacteriales; family Flavobacteriaceae; genus Flavobacterium. Next base: position 5,308 of record CANEXR010000099.1, read on the forward strand.
GGATGTAAATGGAATGTTTACTGCCAATCCAAAAATTGTAAAACAAGCACAGCCAATTGCTAGTATTTCATATCAGGAAGCAATGGAATTATCTCATTTTGGTGCCAAAGTGCTATATCCTCCAACCATACAACCTGTACTGAGAAAAAACATTCCAATTTTAATCAAAAATACTTTTGAACCAGAAGCGGAAGGAACCTATATTTCTAATAAAATTACCTCTAATACCAATCCTGTAAAAGGGATAAGTCATATCGATAACATATCGTTAGTTACTCTTGAAGGCCCAGGAATGATAGGTGTTTCAGGTTCATCGAAAAGGCTTTTTGAGGTTTTATCACAAGAAAGTATCAATGTTATCTTTATTACCCAAGCTTCTTCTGAACACTCTATTTGTATTGGTATTCAAAATGTCGATGCAGAAACAGCTGAAAGCGCTATCAATAAAGCTTTTGAAATTGAAATTGCACAAAACAAAATAGAACCTTGTATTGTAGAAAAAAACCTGTGCATCATTGCTTTGGTTGGTGAAAACATGAAAAACCATCAAGGATTAAGCGGAAGAATGTTTAGCACTTTAGGAAAAAATAATGTGAACATACGCGCAATTGCACAAGGTGCTTCAGAAAGAAATATTTCGGCAGTAATTAATGAAAGAGATGTCAAAAAAGCATTGAATACACTTCATGAAAACTTTTTTGAAGAAAACACTAAACAATTGAACTTATTTGTAATGGGTGTTGGTAATGTAGGTGAGAAATTCATCGGGCAAATTTACCAACAAAGAAAATTTCTTAAAGAAAATTTAAAAATTAATGTTAGAGTAATTGCACTGTCCAATTCCAGAAAAATGCATTTTGATGAAGACGGAATTCCTTTAAAAGATTGGCAATCACTTATCGAGAATGGTGTTCCTGCAGATAAAGAAATTTTTATTTCAAATGTAAAAGCACTGAATTTACGAAATAGCATTTTTGTTGATATTACGGCAAACGAAAGTGTCTCGAATAGCTATGAAAATTATTTAAAACAAAATGTTGCCGTAGTAACTTGTAATAAAATTGCTTGCTCATCGGCCTACGACAACTATAAAAAATTAAAAAATCTATCGCGTCAATTTCACGCCCCTTTCCTATTTGAAACCAATGTGGGAGCTGGATTACCTATTATTGATACCGTAAAAAATCTGATCGCTTCTGGTGATAAAGTGAATAAAATTCAAGCCGTTTTATCTGGAAGTTTAAACTTTATTTTTAATAATTTTGATGAAAATAATTCTTTTCATGATGTGGTAAAAGAAGCTGGCGTACAAGGATTTACAGAACCTGACCCTAAGATTGACTTAAGCGGTATTGATGTGGCCCGAAAAATATTGATTTTGATTCGCGAAAGTGGATATAAAATGGATATTGAAGCTATTGCAAATGAATCTTTTTTACCCGCTGAATGTTTAGAAACTACTTCAAATGAAGCCTTTTTTGAATCTTTAAACAAACATGCGGCACATTTTAATGCAATCTATCAAGAAGCTTTAAGCAAAGATTCAAGGTTAAAATATGTAGCGCAATTCGAAAACGGAAAAGCAAGCGTGGGCTTACAATTTATTCCAAAAGACCATCCTTTTTATAATTTAGAAGGAAAAGACAATATTGTTTTATTTTATACAGATCGTTACGTGGACCAACCTTTATTAATAAAAGGTGCTGGTGCTGGTGCTGCAGTTACCGCCTCTGGAATCTTTGCAGATGTAATTAGAATTGGGAATGTTTAAAAATTAGTTTCAAGTTTGAAGTTAAATCGTTGTTGAAAAACACTTTTTTTAAACCTGAAACTTGAAACCTGAAATAAAAAATTATGAATGAAATAAAAATATTTTGCCCTGCCACAATCGCTAATCTATCCTGTGGATTTGATGTTCTTGGACTCTGCTTAGAGACAGCGGGTGACGAAATGATTATTAAAAAATCAGCTGTAAAAGGGATTCGCATTACTAAAATTGTTGGCGCAGACCTGCCATTAGAAACCGAAAAAAATGTAGCTGGTGTTGCCGCTTTGGCAATGTTAGAGGCTTTTGAGACAGATTTTGGATTCGAAATCGAAATCTACAAACACATCAAGGCTGGTAGTGGAATAGGAAGTAGCGCAGCCAGTTCCGCAGGTGCCGTTTTTGGTATTAATGAATTACTCGGGCGACCATTTACCCGAAAAGAATTAGTGTTATTTGCTATGCAAGGCGAAAAATTAGCCAGTGGAAACGCACATGCCGATAATGTAGCTCCAGCCCTTTTGGGTGGTTTTACCTTGGTAAGAAGTTCAAATCCTTTGGATATTATCAAAATAAAAAGCCCATCAGAATTATATGCAACAGTAGTTCATCCACAAATTGAGTTAAAAACTTCGGATGCACGTTCTGTATTAAAACAAACCGTTTCCTTAAAAAGTGCCATTACTCAATGGGGAAATGTGGGTGCATTAGTAGCTGGATTGTACACACAAGATTACGAATTAATTGGACGCTCCTTGCATGACGAAATCGTTGAACCTTTACGAAGTGTATTGATCCCTGGATTTGATTTAATTAAAAAAACAGCTTACGAAAATGGTGCTTTAGGTTCCGGAATATCCGGTTCAGGTCCTTCAATTTTTGCTTTAAGTAAAGGAAAAGCAACAGCCGAAAAAATTGCAAAAGCCATGAGTATCGTTTATGACGAAATGAATTTGCCCTACGAAATTCACGTTTCTAAAGTAAATGATGAAGGAATGAAAATAATTAGTTAATACATAATGAAAATGCTTAGTGCCTTTTAATGACATAAAAATGAAATATTACAGTTTAAACCATAATGCACCCAAAGTTTCTTTTCAAGAAGCGGTAATACAAGGATTAGCAACCGATAAAGGATTGTATTTTCCTGAGACAATAACTCCATTAGACCCCACTTTTTTTGAAAATATCGAAAAGCTAAGCAACTCAGAAATAGCCTATGAAGCTATCAAACAATTTGTAGGTGATGAAATACCCGCTGCAACTTTAAAACAAATCATTACCGAGACTTTGTGTTTTGATTTTCCAGTGGTCGAAGTAGAAAAAGGGATTTATTCTCTTGAATTATTTCATGGTCCAACTATGGCTTTCAAGGATGTAGGCGCACGTTTCATGTCGCGTTGTTTAGGGTATTTTAATAAAGATAAAAAAGACAATAAAAACACCGTACTTGTTGCTACTTCGGGCGATACCGGTGGCGCAGTTGCTAGTGGTTTCCTAGGCGTAACTGGTGTTGAAGTGGTTATTTTATACCCTTCTGGAAAAGTGAGCGATATTCAAGAGCGTCAGTTGACTACTTTGGGACAAAATATTAGTGCATTAGAAGTTGATGGTGTTTTTGATGATTGTCAAGATATGGTAAAGAAGGCTTTTCTTGATGACAGTTTAAAACATAAAAATCTTACTTCTGCAAATTCTATTAATATTGCCCGCTGGTTACCACAAATGTTTTATTTCTTTTTTGCTTACAAAGCATTAAAAAAACAAAATAAACCATTAGTTTTTTCTTGTCCAAGTGGAAATTTTGGCAATATTTGCGCAGGAATTATTGCTAAAAAAATGGGATTACCAATTGAACATTTTGTAGCTGCTACAAATGTAAATGACACTGTTCCTAGATTTTTAGAAAATGGTATTTACAATCCAAAACCTTCAATAGCAACTATTTCGAACGCAATGGATGTAGGAAACCCAAGTAATTTTATACGAATTCAGGAAATGTATCAAAATGATTTGGAACAATTCAAAAAAGATTTTTCTTCTTTCACTTTCTCTGATGAGGCAACCATTTTGGCAA
>CANEXR010000100.1 GCA_947443815.1 Flavobacteriaceae bacterium
AGAAACACCATATTATCAGCCAATTTATCAAGTGTTTTTTCGGTATTGTATTGAAAAATTTCATTTTTAATAAAAATGGTAGGTACAATGTTTACCGAATCTAAATCATCAAACGTATACTCGCTAGGGCTATTTTTTTCGTAGGGGAAATTACCCATTGTTTCATTATAATCAACCTCAAAAAGTTTAAAGTATATTTTTTTAACTTGCAATTTATTGATTTCTTTGACCGATTGATTGTCAAAAGAAGTAGTGCTTTTCCAATAATAAAAAGCTTTTTCAACATTTTCAACTTTGCTTTCTTTATTGGAACAAGAAATAAAGAAACTAGAAATAAAGACAAACAGAATGATTTTTTTCATTGCGAAAATGGTGTTTTATTAAAGTGTAAAATCGTATTAAAATTATATAATTTCGAAACACCAAATCCATAAATCTAAAGTTATTTTTAATAAAAAAAAAGAACTTCAAATAATGCAAAAATCCCAATACTGAAATCAATCAGCATTGGGATTTTATAATGGTATGATGGTTTAATTCTTATTTCAAGCCAGCCAAACTATGCTCTAAAGTTTCTATTTTAGAAAGCGCATCAGCCTCTTTTTGCCTTTCGTTTGCCAAAACTTTTTCTGGTGCGCCAGCCACAAATTTTTCGTTTGCAAGTTTATTTTGAACGGATTTCAAAAATCCTTGTGTATACACCAATTCAGCCGTTAGTTTGGCTTTTTCTTCTTCCACATTAATATTTCCAGTAATGGGGATGCAATATTCATTCGATTTTACTCTAAACGATAATGCGCCATCCACTTTGTCCGAAACATATTCTAATGAAGTGATATTCCCTAATTTAGTCACCACCGAATCAAAATAAGTCGAAACTTTATCATTGTTCACCACTTTCAATTCAATGGTGTCCTTAAATGGAATATTCTTGTCTTTACGAATGGTTCTAATTCCAGAAATCACTTCGATTGTATTTTCAAAATCGGCTATTAATTGCGCATTGAATGGTTTGATTTCTGGCCATGTGGAAACAATCAAGGCTTCATCTGTGGTTCTTTCAGAAAGTAATTGCCAAATTTCCTCTGTCAAGAACGGCATAAATGGGTGCAATAATTTCAAATTATTTTCGAGCATTTCTATGGCTTTCGCAAAAGTTACGCTGTCAATTGGCTGTTGGTAAGCTGGTTTTATCATTTCTAAAAACCAAGAACAGAAATCATCCCAAACTAATTTGTAAATGCCCATCAAAGCATCTGAGATTCTGTATTTTTCAAAATTATCTTCAATTTCCAGAAGTGTTTGTTGCAATTTAGCTTCGTACCATTCGATAGCCACTTTAGAGGACTCGGGTTGCGGAATTGTTTCTGACACTTCCCAGCCTTTTATCAATTTGAAAGCATTCCAAATTTTATTGGTAAATCCTTTTCCTTGGTTGCACAACTCTTCGTCAAACATGATGTCATTCCCAGCAGAAGCGCTCAAAAGCAATCCCACACGAACACCATCAGCACCAAATTTTTCGATTAAATCCAAAGGATCCGGAGAATTCCCTAATGATTTAGACATTTTGCGTCTTTGTTTGTCGCGAACTAATCCTGTCAAATACACATTTGTAAATGGTTTTTTACCCGTGTATTCATATCCTGCAATAATCATTCTCGCCACCCAGAAAAACAAAATATCGGGGCCAGTCACTAAATCATTCGTTGGATAATAGTATTTAAAATCTTCGCTTTCAGGATCCATAATTCCTCCAAAAACGGACATTGGCCATAGCCAAGAAGAAAACCAAGTATCAAGAGCATCAACATCTTGACGAAGGTTGTTGGTAGTAAGTTGTTGGTTGTTGGTTTTGGCCTGCGCCAATTTCAAAGCGTCTTCAATAGTTTCTGCAACTACAAAATCTTCTTTTCCATCGCCATAGAAATAAGCAGGAATTTGTTGTCCCCACCACAATTGGCGTGAAATATTCCAATCTCGTATGTTATTTAACCAATGTGCATAGGTATTATTAAAACGCGCCGGATGCAATTTAATATCGCCATCTACTAAAACAGATTTAATTGCTGGTTTAACCAAATCCTCCATTTTCAAGAACCATTGATCTGATAAACGAGGTTCAATAACGGCTTTTGTTCTTTCTGAAGTTCCCACTTTATTCAAGTGAATTTCGGTCTTCGCCAAAGCGCCAATCGTTTCTAATTCTTTGGCTATTTCCTCACGAACTACAAAACGATCTTTTCCTTGATAATGCAATCCAAAACTATTGAGAGTCGCCTCTTCGTTGAAAATATCAATTATTTCTAAATTGTGTTTCTCTCCTAATGCTTTGTCGTTCATATCGTGAGCAGGAGTTACTTTCAAACACCCGGTTCCAAATTCGATATCAACATATTCATCTTCAATTATTGGAATTATTCTTCCACATATAGGTACTATTGCTTTTTTACCTTTCAAATGAGTAAAACGCTCGTCATTTGGGTTGATACAAATTGCAGTATCACCAAAAATAGTTTCTGGTCGTGTTGTAGCAATCGTTAGAAAGTCTTCACTTCCTTCGATTTTATATTTTAGAAAATACAATTTCCCTTGTTGCTCCTCATAAATTACCTCCTCATCCGACAAAGTAGTTTTAGCTTCAGGATCCCAATTTACCATACGGTACCCTCTGTAAATCAAACCTTTATTGTATAAATCCACAAAAGAACGAATAACCGATGCCGACATATCTGGATCCATGGTAAACTTGGTACGTTCCCAATCACAAGAAGCACCTAGTTTTTTTAATTGATCTAGAATTACACCGCCGTATTTGTCAGTCCATTCCCAGGCATGCGCTAAAAATTCTTCCCGAGTTAAATCATTTTTATTGATTCCTTCCGCTTTTAATTTCGCAACAACTTTAGCTTCAGTGGCTATTGATGCATGGTCTGTTCCTGGAACCCAGCAAGCATTGAATCCTTTCAGGCGCGCTCTCCTAATTAACACATCTTGAATGGTATTGTTTAACATGTGTCCCATGTGTAACACTCCCGTAACGTTAGGTGGTGGAATTACGATGGTATATGGGGTTCTGTGATCAGGCTCAGAATGAAAATAATTATTTTTCATCCAGTAGTCATACCACTTATTCTCAATAGTTTTAGCGTCAAATTGTGCAGGAATTGTCATAAAAAGCAACTGTTAAAACCAAATTTATATTTTGGTTTGATTTTTGTAATTCTAATAGGGCACAAAAGTAAATAATTAAGTACACTATAAAAAGGGAAATAAAAATTTGTACGTTAATTAAAAGAAAGTAAATTTACTAAATGAATTAAAATTCTAAAATAATGAAAAAAACAATCCTTATAATCGTACTGGTCCTATTAAGCGGCATAGGTTTTGCCCAAACTGGACCTAAAATAGAATTTTTGGCCAAAGACAATACTATCGACTATGGAAAAGTATCTAAGGGAAACGATAATGGTATTCGGAATTTTGAATTTAAAAACACGGGAGATGCGCCCTTAATTATTACCGATGTACTTTCTACCTGCGGATGTACTGTACCCACCAAACCAACTGAGCCAATTATGCCTGGTAAAACAGGGAAAATAGAGATTAAATACAATATGGCTCCTGGTCCAATTCGAAAAACAATCACGGTAGAATCCAATGCTGTGAATTATGAAAATGGGAGAGTTGCTTTAAAAATAAAAGGAGAAGTAATTGCTAATTAATTTAAAAAAAGCGCTTTGAATTATAAAAAAGCGCTTTTTTTATAAAACATTTAAAAGCTGAAACTTGAATTTTAGAATCTTACTTTCTCTTTCAATTTCAAAAGTAATCCATTTTTCTTCCTCCTCTTTCAAAAGAGAATTTATTTGTTCCAAGGTATATTTATATCCTTTAACCTTATTGATACTGATAATAATATCTCCTTTTTTTAAACCTGAATTAGCAGCAGCTGAATTTTCTCTTAAGTTTGAAATCTGATAAACCGGTTTTAACTGAAATTTATACCTAAAATCATTCATAACTTTAATCCCGCCTGCATCCACTTCCTTAGAATCTGACGGAACATTTTGAAGCTTAACTGTTTCCTGAACCCATTGCAAACCATAATGTTGTACTTCAATCCCGCTTTTATTGTAAGCAAAAGGTGTATTATATTGGTTATTTTTTTTTAGATATAAAAACTTATCCGAATAGTCAAAAATCAAAGTAAACCTTTTTAGAATTTCGCCACCAATAGAGCCAATACGTCCAGGAACCATTTTTACATTTTTTATTGAGCTTGAATCTGGAAAAGCTATTACTGGATTCTTAAACTCAAAATCACTAATTGAAAATTTTGACGCTCTGGCTTTTTTACCCATTACTTCTCCACTAAATCCTTGACCGAGATAATCTACAAAATTCTTAGTAGGAATTTTAATTGATTTTGAAAGGTTTTGAAAAAGCCAAAGTGCATCACTATTGCCTATATCAATCAATAATTTAGCTGGCATATCCGTATTTTCAAGGGTTATATTAGTCATGACATAAGGTTTACTCCTTTCAATTGTTATGGGTATTTTTTTGAATTTTTGCTCTATTTTTGCTTTAATAGATTCTTTATTTTTGTAAATTATAATTTTCTTTTTTGCATAATTAATTTCAACCAAATTATTTTTTAGAAAATTATATCCAATAATCCCATTTACGGGAATTCCAACATGAGAGGAAAGATTAAAATCTTGATCAAGAACCACGTACAAAACATGATTGACCGATTTTAAACCATGAGTTTCCAATATATTATTTGTAGATTTTAACCCTTCGATTGCTTCAGAACTACCCAAACCACGCAAAGTTATTTTTTCAATATTAAAAAAATTCACTTCTTTTTTGTCTTCCAAACTAAATAAAATAGTCTCCTCAACACCCGAATCAAGTAAAAAATTCAGTTCAATTCCATTCACTTTTATTGGAATAAACAGGAGATTATTAATAAACTTAAAAGGAATACTTACTTTTTTACTTCCATCTGCAAAATCAAATGCATCTTGCCCAAAAGAAGGAAAGACAGCAACAAATAGTAAAAACAGTAGTATACCTTTTTTCATTAAAAATTATTTCAATAAAATTACACAAAATATGAGCAATTTGTATGGATTTTATAACAAAAACGTTTAAAAATTACAGAAAATTTCGAAAAAAAAACGCAAATTTGCACTTCAATAATTGAAACATGCCAAAAATATCGAACAGAGGCAGACAAATGCCCGAATCACCAATACGAAAATTGGCTCCTTTTGCTGAAATGGCAAAAAAAAAGGGTCAAAAAGTATACCATTTGAATATAGGCCAACCTGATATAAAAAGTCCTGAACTAGCCATAGAAGCTATTAAAAATATTGATTTAAGTATTATTGAATATGGTCCTTCAGCAGGTTACGAAAGTTATAGAAAAAAATTAGCTGGATTTTACACCAAGCAAAATGTAAGTGTTGCCACAGAAGATATCATGATAACTACTGGAGGTTCCGAAGCCCTTTTGTTTGCTTTGGGAAGCATTATGGATCAGGGAGACGAAATCATTATTCCGGAACCTTTTTATGCCAATTACAGTGCTTTTTCGGCAGAATCTGGTGCAACTGTTGTTCCAGTTGTTTCAACAATTGAAACTGGATTTGCATTACCTCCTATTCAAGAATTTGAAAAACTCATCAATCCAAAGACAAAAGCAATTTTGATTTGTAATCCCAGTAATCCTACAGGATACTTGTATTCTGAATCAGAAATTTTACAATTAGGTAAATTGGCTAAAGAATATGATTTGTTTTTGATTGCAGATGAAGTATATAGAGAGTTTATCTACGACAAAGACATTCATTATTCGGTTATGAATCTTGAGGGGCTTGAACAAAATGTGATCATGATTGATTCAGTATCTAAGCGTTACAGTATGTGTGGCGCGCGTATTGGATGTATGGTAACAAAAAACAAAGAGGTGATTTCTGCAGCGATGAAATTTGCACAAGCGCGTTTGTGTCCACCAACAATTGAACAAATTGCTTGTGAAGCGGCAATTGACACTCCTAAAAGCTATTTTGACGAAGTGATTTCTGAATATAAAGAACGAAGAGATACCTTAATTTCTGAATTAAATAAAATTGAAGGTGTAATTGTAACCAAACCTAAAGCAGCATTTTATTGTATTGCTCAACTTCCTGTTGACAATACAGATGATTTTGCACAATGGCTTTTAGAAAGTTATGACTTGAATGGTGAAACTGTTATGGTAGCTCCTGCAGGTGGATTTTATTCAACACCAGGAATGGGACTAAACCAAGTTCGCATTGCTTATGTTCTTAAAAAAGAGGATTTAATTAGTGCAGTCCGCATTCTTAAAGCTGCAATTCCTGCTTATAATTCAAGAATTTTGAAAGATTAAATACGTTTATTAACGCAGACATTAATTACTAAAAAGGCAATAACAAAAATGTTATTGCCTTTTGTTTTTAAATTTTTTGATAAAGATTAAAATGCGAAGCGATTTCCTAATGATTAAATAGTGGGAGCTATAGAAATTGTTTCCTTTTTATTAATTATCTTTACCCCTTAAATTTACATACCCAATATAACAGAAGCTTTTAATGATAAATAACGAAGAATTTCAAGACGAAATAGGAAACAATCATATCGGTACTAGTGCACAAAATCCAATGCGAGAAGATGCTTTTGCTATTACTGATGAAGAAAAAATTGAAAAAATAAAAAAAAATGTCGAAAGTATCCTTACTACCCTTGGGATGGATTTAACTGACGATAGTTTAAAAGGAACACCAAATCGGGTAGCGAAGATGTTTGTTAAAGAAATCTTTGGTGGTCTTAATCCCAATAAAAAGCCAAAAGCCTCAACTTTTGACAACAATTACAAATATGGTGAGATGTTAGTTGAAAAAAACATCATCGTTTATTCAACATGTGAGCACCATTTACTCCCAATTATTGGAAGAGCGCATGTAGCTTATATTTCTAATGGAAGAGTAATTGGGCTTTCTAAAATGAATCGAATCGTTGAATATTATTCGAAAAGACCACAAGTTCAAGAACGTTTGACTATGCAGATTGTTCAGGAATTACAAAATGCTTTAGGAACAGAAGATGTTGCCTGTGTAATAGATGCCAAACATCTTTGCGTAAATTCACGAGGCGTAAGCGATATTGAAAGTAGTACCGTTACCTCTGAGTTTGGTGGAAAATTTAAAGATATTCAGACCAAAAGAGAATTTTTGGATTATATTAAATTAGAAACTAAATTTTAATTAAAAGACAAGATTCATTAAGTTCTACTAAGCCCTAGCCCTGATGGAAGCGGCATCCTTTTTATGGCTTTTTTTAGCCAGAAAAAGATATAGCGTACAGCAGGAAATAGCTCCAAAAAAAAATAAAAATGTCATTATATAGCGACCAAAATCTAAAAATCTACAATTCGCTTTCGGGAGAAAAAGAAACATTTACACCAATTCACGAGGGTAATGTTGGTATGTATGTTTGTGGACCTACGGTTTACAGCAATGTGCATCTTGGAAACGTGAGAACCTTCATGTCTTTTGATATGATTTTTAGGTATTTTTTGCATTTGGGATACAAAGTGCGTTATGTTAGAAACATTACGGATGTGGGGCATATTGTGGATGATGTTGATGAAGGGGAGGATAAAATTGCCAAAAAAGCGCGTTTAGAGCAGCTCGAACCTATGGAAGTGGTGCAGCGTTATACGGTAGATTTTCATGATATTTTGAATGCTTTTAATTTTTTGCCACCTAGTATTGAGCCTACGGCTACGGGACATATCATTGAACAAATTGAAATTATCAAAAAAATAATTGCTACGGGAATTGGTTATGAAGCTAATGGTTCTGTTTATTTTGATGTTGTAAAATTCAACAAAACAAATCATTATGGGCGTTTAAGCGGTCGAAATATTGAAGATATGTTGGCTAATACTCGTGATCTTGATGGGCAATCGGATAAAAGAAATCCTCAAGATTTTGCGCTTTGGAAGAAAGCAGAACCGCAACATATAATGCGTTGGCCTTCGCCGTGGAGCGATGGATTTCCGGGATGGCATCTTGAATGTACTGCGATGAGTACTAAATATTTAGGCAATCATTTTGACATTCACGGAGGAGGTATGGACTTAAAATTTCCGCATCATGAATGTGAAATAGCACAAAATGAAGCGTGTACGGGTCAAACTCCCGTAAATTATTGGATGCATGCTAATATGTTGACTTTGAATGGTAAAAAAATGGCAAAATCTACGGGTAATAATATTTTACCTAGAGAAATTTTAACTGGAGACAACACTATTTTAAGTAAAGCATTTTCTGCATCGGTTGCCCGATTTTTTATGCTACAAGCACATTACAGAAGCATTCTAGATTTTTCTGATGATGCCATTGTTGCTGCTGAAAAAGGGTACAAACGATTGATGGAAGCCATAAATACTTTAAAAGACATTTCGGTTGGAACTACGAGTTCATTATCCATTTCGGATTGGAAACAAACTTGTTATGATGCGATGAACGATGACTTTAATACTCCTATTTTAATTGCACAATTATTTGAAGGTGTGCGATTTATTAATGTATTGAAAGATGGAAAAGAAACCTTGAAAGCAGAAGATTTAGCTTCTTTTTCAAAGGCAATGCATGCTTTTGTATTTGATGTATTAGGATTGGAAGATGAGAAGGTTTCGGATGGTAGTACTGATAAATTAGCGGGTACTATACATATGCTGATTGAAATGCGTAAACAGGCTAGAGAGGATAAGAATTTTGCTCAATCTGATGCAATTAGAGATCAATTGATTGCTTTAGGAATTCAGTTGAAAGATGGCAAAGAAGGAACTACTTTTAGTATTTAAAGACTATTCTTTTTAAATAGGTTTTAATAATTAATTTAGAATTTTGAATATTTGAATCATGTTATCAAAAATCATAGTTTATCCTTTTTTGTTAGTTGTACGGTTTTATCAAGTTGCCATTTCACCATTCACACCAGCAGCATGTCGATTTGAGCCAACCTGCTCTACTTATATGCTTGAAGCTTTACAAATACATGGATTA
>CANEXR010000101.1 GCA_947443815.1 Flavobacteriaceae bacterium
AATCGAGGTTTGTTATAAATGATAGTTTTAGGTTAATTATTTATCAATTTTATAACATTTTATTCAATAAAAAAAATAAACTGTAAAAAAATATTAAAATTTATGACTTATGCTTTATAGCTCTTTGTTATTGTAAGATTGCAATTATTTGAGGGATGTAATTTGATATAGTGCAATACTTGTGGCTTGTACAACATTCATACTGCTGTTTTTTCCATACATAGTGATGTGTACAATTTGGTTTGAGGCTGCTAAAAGGCCATCACAAATACCATTTTTTTCATTTCCAATAATCAAAGCTATTTTTTTTGAAAAAGGAATTACAATTTCTTTAATAGATTTGCTACAATCAGTAATCTCTAAAGAAATTATTTCATAATTATTATTGCATAAATAAGCAATTAATTGTTCGGTTTGTTCAATTATAGAATAAGGAACATTTAAATGGGTGTTTCGAGATGTCTTATTTATTTTTCTGAGGTTTAAAGGAATGTCTTTACCAACAAAAATAATTTTTTCAACACCAAAAGCTTCACTAATTCTGAAAAGAGAACCGATGTTTTCTTGAAAAGAAATGTGATCACATACCAAAACAATTGGAAACATCTTTATTTCAAATAAAATTTCGTCATGTTTAAGTTGCTTTGGCATCAATCTAATTGGTAAAAATATAATTCATGATATTGGCACCCATTTTTAATGCTTTTTCTCTTATTTCAAGGGGATCATTATTTACTTCCGCATCTTCCCAACCATCTCCCAAATCACATTCATAAGTATAAAGTAATACTAATCGATTTTTTATAAAAATACCAAAGGCCTGCGCTCGTTTTCCATCATGTTCATGTATTTTGGGTAATCCATCAGGGAAAAAATAAGGTTTTTGAAAAATAACATGATTAGCAGGGATTTCGACTAATTCGTCCGTTGGAAATATTTTTTTAATTTCCTTACCGATATATTGATTCATCCCATAATTATCATCGATGTGCAAAAAACCACCGCCTAATAAATAGTTTCTTAGGTTGTAAGTGTCTGAATCGCTGAAAACTACATTTCCATGGCCAGTCATATGGATGTATGGATAGGAAAATAAATCGGGACTACTAAGTTCAACTGTTGCAGGTTTAGGCTTTATTTTAGTGTTGATGTTTGCGTTGCAATATTTTATTAAATTGGGTAATGAGGTAGGATTTGCATACCAATCACCACCACCACTATATTTTACAAGTGCAATTTCTTGTGAATAACAATTGATAATAGTAAAAAGAAAAAGGAAATATAATTTTTTCATAATGATGAAATCTAAAACAGTTATTTTTCATTAACAAAGACAACACTATGGCATGCAATAATTGCAGCAGTTTCAGTTCGTAATCTTGTATTGCCTAATGAAACTGGGATAAAATTATTTTCAAGGGCTAATGTAATTTCCTTTTCCGAAAAATCACCTTCTGGTCCAATAAGCATAGTTACATTTTCATTAGGTTTCAAAATAGATTTTAGTGTTTTCTTATCCGTTTCTTCACAATGAGCAATTAATTTAATACCGTTATTTTGTAATTTAATAAATTCTTTAAAGGGAATTGCTGGATTTAATTTTGGCAGGAACAATTCATTCGATTGTTTCATTGCAGCTAAAATAATTTTATCAAATCGGTCATTATTTACCACTTTTCTTTCGGAGCGATCACAAATAATAGGTGTGATTTCATGAATTCCAATTTCGGTTACTTTTTCTAAAAACCATTCATACCTGTCGTTCATTTTTGTTGGAGCAACAGCTAAGTGTAGTTTGAATTTAGACTCATCTTTCTGTTCAAAAGAAAGTATTTTGACGGTACATTTATTGTCTGACGCTAAAGTAATTTCTGTTTCAAAAAGACAACCTAAACCGTTGGTTACAAATAAAATATCGGTATCTTTTTTTCGTAATACTTTAATAATATGCTTGCTCTCTTCTTTGTCAAAAGAAAAAGTTTTAGTAGTTTCGTTTATGGTTGGATTGTAAAATAATTGCATAATTTAAAATTGAATTCGTGCTTTTGAAACTACAGATGCCGCTTCAAAATTTTGAGTTAAAAACTTTTGATAACCTACAATTCCAATCATTGCAGCATTGTCAGTTGTGTATTCGAATTTGGGTATAAAGGTTTTCCAACCGTATTTATGTTCGGTTTCTTTTAATGTATTTCTAATTCCTGAATTGGCAGAAACGCCTCCTCCTATAGCAATTTGTTTAATTCCAGTTTCGGCAACGGCTAGTTTTAATTTATCCATCAGAATTGCTATAATTGTATATTGAATCGAAGCACAAATATCATTTAAATTTTCAGTAATAAAATCGGGATTTTCTAATTTTTTCTTTTGTATAAAATAGAGAATAGCTGTTTTTAATCCTGAAAAACTAAAGTCTAATCCAGCAACTTTAGGTTTAGTGAATGCAAATGCTTTTGGATTACCCAATTGGGCATATTTATCCACTAATGGACCCCCGGGATAGGGAAGACCTAATATTTTTGCACTTTTATCAAAAGCTTCACCAACAGCATCATCAGTAGTTTCGCCAATAATTGTCATTTCAAAAAAACTATCGACTCTTACAATTTGTGTATGGCCACCACTTATAGTCAAAGCTAAAAACGGAAAACTCGGTTTGTCAAATCCTTCCTCATCAATAAAATGGGCCAAAATATGTGCCTGCATGTGATTCACAGCAATTAGAGGGATCTGTAGTGCTAAGGACAAAGATTTAGCAAAGGAACTACCCACTAGAAGAGACCCCATAAGTCCTGGACCTTGGGTAAAGGCAATTGCAGACAACTGTTCTTTTTGTATCTTTGCTTTTTTAAGGGCGGCATCAATTACGGGAACAATGTTTTGTTGATGGGCTCTTGAAGCTAATTCAGGGACTACACCACCATATTGATTGTGGATAAGTTGATTAGCAACAACATTTGAGAGTACTTTGTCGTTATGTAAAACGGCTGCCGCAGTATCGTCACAAGAACTTTCGATAGCAAGAATAAAAACCTCGGGATTTTGCATATAAAGGCACAAATTTTGATTTATATTTGGCAATCTGTTTTAAAAATTGCAGAAGCCAAAATTAAAGAATTTTTATTAAAGGCATTGCTGATTCCTTAGCCAAATTAGAATTTCAAAAAATTAAAAATAAAAGAGTATCAAAAAAACAAAAAAAATAGTATTTCGTTCTCTACTTGGACTAATCCTACTTTTACTGGTTCTTGGAATTGCTTTGACATTGCCCTTTGTTCAAACCAAGATTGCGCAGTATTTTATGCGCAGTATTAATGAAGATTTTGGCACCCATATTTCAATAGATGAAGTTGCCGTGTCTGTTTTTGGGGGAGTCAAATTTAAAAAAGTCTTAATTTTAGATCATCATAAAGATACTTTGATTTATGCAGATCGAATCAAAACTAGTATTTTGGACGGAAAAAAATTGCTAGATGGTGATTTACTTTTTGGAGAATTGCGATTGCATCAATTGCTTTTTAATCTGAAGACTTATAAAAATGAAAAACAGACCAATTTAGATATATTTATTAATGCTTTTGGAGTTAGCAAAAAGCCATCGGTAAAACACTTTTTATTAACAGCTAAAGAAGCATATATTACCAATGGCCATTTTATTTTAACGGACGAAAACAGAGAAATTCCTAAAGATGTTGATTTTACTAATCTTAATGCATATATCACAGATTTTAAACTCTATGGCCCTGATGTAAATACAACTATTCATAAAATGTCGTTCCTTGACCATCGCGGTTTATATGTTGAAAATTTGAGTTCTATATTTAGTTATACCAAAAAACAAATAAAACTCGAAAAATTAGATTTAGCAACCAAAGAATCTAATATAAAAGGAACTGTTATTCTAAAATATAAAATTGAAGATTTTTCGAATTTTACTAATAAAGTGAAGTTTGATGTTGTTTTAGAACCTTCTGTTTTAGCTTCGAATGACATACGATGTTTTTATAAAGAGTTGGGCAAGAATCAACTTTTTTATGCACGAGCCATAATCAAAGGAACTCTAAATGATTTGAAGGTAACAAAATTACGTTTGGTTGACTCCAATAAATCACATATCATTGGAGCAATACATTTCAAAAATCTATTCCCCAAAAAGGAACAAAAATTCTACATGAATGGAAAGTTTGATAGACTTTCTTCAAATTATGATGATTTAGTCCTATTGCTTCCAAATGTTTTAGGTAAAAAATTGCCTGCGAGATTGAAAAAATTAGGTGATTTTAATATAATTGGTAATGCTAAAATTACGACAACAGACCTCGATGCTAATTTTAAAATGACTACTGCTTTAGGGAAAGTAGCTTCAGATTTAGTAATGAAAAATATGGACTTTATTGATAAAGCTTCTTATTTGGGAAATGTAGTTTTAGAAAATTTTGATATTGGAAACTTTTTAGACAATAAAGATTTAAGCCATGTGAGTTTGAATTTAGATGTTGATGGAAAAGGTTTTTCTGAAAAATATTTGAATACATCCATAAAAGGGGATATAACTCAAATGGATTATAATCAGTATAGTTATCATAATATTGTCATAAACGGTAATTTTAAAATGCCAATTTATAAAGGGCAAATTGCTATAAATGACCCTAATCTTGAGATGAACTTTGACGGATTAGTTGATTTGAGTAAAAAGGACAGTAAGTATGATTTTCATATAAATATAGAAAATGCAGATTTAAATAAATTAAAGTTTGTAAGTGATAAGACCTCTCTT
Organism: Flavobacteriaceae bacterium; assembly: GCA_947443815.1. Lineage (GTDB taxonomy): Bacteria > Bacteroidota > Bacteroidia > Flavobacteriales > Flavobacteriaceae > Flavobacterium. The sequence continues at coordinate 4,778 of CANEXR010000101.1, forward strand.
CTCAAAGCTGATATCATCGTTCAAGTCTCAGGCAATACAGTGGATAATTTGCAAGGAGATGTTTTTATAAAAAAAGCAACTTATCAAAACGTGAAGTCAACTTATTTCTTTGAAGATTTTGATGTGAAATCTAGTTTTGATGCCGATAAAGTAAGAACAATAACTGTAAATTCCCCTGATATTGTTGAAGGTCAGATTGTTGGTAAATACCAATTTAATCAATTGAAAACTTTAATGAGGAATTCTTTAGGAAGTCTTTATACAAATTTTAAACCCCAGAAAGTCAAAAAAGGACAGTTTTTAAAATTTGATTTTACCATTTACAGTAAGATCGTTGAAATTTTATATCCAGAAATAGCAATTGGTTCAAATACTGTTGTGAAAGGAAATCTTAATTCCGATACTAATGAGTTCAAACTTAATTTTAATTCTCCTCAGATTGTTGCTTCAAAAAATACATTTGATAACATAAGAGTTACTATCGATAATAAAAATCCTTTGTATAACGCCTATATTGAGCTAGATAGTATAAAAACTAAGTATTATAAGATTCGGGATTTTAGTTTGATAAATGTGACTATGAAGGACACTTTATACTTTCGTTCTGAGTTTAAAGGAGGACAAAAAGGAGAAGATTATTACAATTTAAATTTATATCATACCATTAATAAGGACAATAATAATGTTATTGGAATTAGCAAATCTGAAATGAAATTCAAAGATTATTTATGGTTTTTGAATGAAAATGAAACGCCCAATAATCAAATCGTATTTGATAAAGCATTTAAAAATTTTGCAATTGACGACATTGTGTTATCACATGAAAATCAAAAAATTGAACTCAAAGGGCTACTGAAAGGTAATCTTTTCAAAGATCTTAAATTGAGTTTTAAAGATGTCGATTTGAATAAAATTACTCCCGAAAATAATAAATTTGTTTTTGAAGGAAATATAAATGGGAATGTAGATTTTAAGCAAAACAATAGTGTATATCAACCGACTGCGGCATTGATAATTGATAATTTGAGCTTGAATAAAACAAAATTAGGGATATTAAATTTTAATATTGTCGGAGATGAAAACCTCAGGAAGTTTACCATCAATTCTTCACTCGAAAATGAAAATATAGAATCATTCAATGCTGATGGGAGTTTTGAAATTGTCAACAAAGAAACAATCTTAGATTTAAGACTAAAATTAGATAAATTTAATTTAGCAACTTTAGATCCTTTGGGCGGAGATGTACTTTCTAACATAAGAGGTTTTGCATCTGGGAATTCAACAATTGAAGGAAATCTCCAAAAACCTCAAATTAATGGACGACTTTATGTTGATGATGCAGGAATTGGAATTCCATATCTTAATACTGATTATCAGCTCAGTAATAAAACGATTGTAGATTTAACTGACGAAAAATTCTTGTTCAGAAATAATTTACTCACGGATACAAAGTATGGTACAAAAGGAATTTTGAATGGTAGTGTTGAGCATAATAATTTTTCGGATTGGAAACTTGACTTAGCTATAAATTCTAAAAAACTATTGGCTTTGGATACAAAAGATAGTGAAGATGCAGCCTATTTTGGAACAGCTTTCATTAATGGAACTGCAACGATTAAAGGACCAACAGCTAATTTATTTATTAAAGTTGATGCAAAATCAGAAAAAGGAACTTCTATAAAAATTCCAATCAATAATGCCGAAAGCGTTAGTGATAATAGCTCGCTTCATTTTGTAACATCCAAAGAAAAGTACAATATCAAAAATGGTATTGTTGAAAACACTAGGAATTATAATGGGCTTGAACTTGAATTTGACTTTGATATCACCCCAGATGCTGAGGTTGAAGTTATTTTGGATAGAAATACAGGGCATGGTATGAAAGGAAAAGGATTTGGTTCTCTTTTATTCAAGATAAATACCTTAGGTAAATTTAATATGTGGGGCGATTTTCAAGCTTATGAAGGGACCTATAATTTTAAATATGGAGGACTTATTGATAAAAAATTTGCTGTTAAAAAAGGTGGGTCAATTTCTTGGGAAGGAAATCCTATGCGAGCGCAATTAAACTTGGAGGCAGTATATAAAACCACCGCTAATCCAGCAGTATTATTAGAAAATTCATCTTTTAATTCAAAAGTGCCAGTTGAGGTAGTAATTGGTATTAGAGGAGATTTAATGAGTCCTGAACCCGATTTTGATATTGAATTTCCAACGGTTAGTAATGTTTTGAAGTCAGAAATACAATATAAATTAAACGACAAAGATGTAAGACAGACTCAAGCTTTATTTCTACTCTCATCAGGAGGTTTTTTGAGTCCTGAAGGAGTTAATCAGTCTGATTTTTTATCAGGAAGTTTATTTGAAACAGCATCTAGTTTACTGGGAGATATTATACAGTCAGAGGACGATAAATTCCAAGTCGGAATCAATGTTATAGGTGCAGATAAGCGTATTGGAAAAGAAACTGATGGGAGATTTGTGGCTACAATTTCGTCAAAAATAAATGAAAGAATTACAATTAATGGAAAAGTGGGGGTTCCTTTTGGAGGAATTAATGAATCTGCAATAGTTGGTGATGTTGAAGTTTTATATCGGGTAAATGATGATGGGACAATGAATTTAAGGCTTTTTAACAAAGAAAATGATATCAACTATATTGGGCAAGGAATTGGATATACTCAGGGTGTCGGAGTATCTTATGAAGTGGATTTTGATACCTTTAAGGAATTGGTTAATAAAATATTTAAAAATCATAAATTAGAAAGAGCTATTAAAATTGATAATACAGATGACGATTCTAATTTATCGCCTGATTTTATCAATTTTTCTAATTCGAAGAAATCAAACCAAAAAAGCCCTAAAATCAATCAGGAAGCTACTATTCCTGAAGAAGACTAAATGGAATCCCTTCCAGATTAAATTAAAATATGAAATTTTTAAAACTCTATTTTAGTAAATTAAAATATTAAGATCTTTTTATCAATAACTACAAAGGTTTTGGAGCTATTTAAACAAAATTAAGGTTGTAAAAATTTAATTTTTATACAACATAAATTAATAATTGATAAATAATAACAAAATAATTGATTTTTATGAAATAAAAGCAGTTTTTTTTGATTTTTCGAAAACTTATTAACGAAAACGTTTGAATTTGGTACTATTTATTAATTTATTAAAAACATAGCTTTAAAAGTGCTGGATGTTTGCTAAATTTACACTTTAATACATAAATAATGTCAAATACAATAAAAAAAATAGGGGTTCTGACATCAGGAGGAGATTCTCCTGGAATGAATGCCGCAATACGATCAGTAGTTAGAACATGTGCTTTTCATAATATAGGATGTGTGGGAATTTATAGAGGATATCAAGGAATGATTGAAGGAGACTTCAAAGAAATGGGGCCTCGTAGTGTAAATAATATTATAAATAAAGGAGGAACAATTTTAAAATCCGCTCGTTCAACAGAATTTAGAACTCCTGAAGGTAGAAAAATTGCACATCAAAATTTAGTTAATGCTGGTGTTGATGCATTAATTGTTATTGGTGGAGATGGAAGTTTTACTGGAGCTTTACTATTTAATTCAGAATTTAATTTTCCTGTAATAGGAATTCCTGGTACCATAGATAATGATATTTTTGGTACAAGTCATACTTTAGGATATGACACAGCTCTTAATACTGTTGTTGAAGTAATTGATAAAATTAGAGATACTGCAAGTTCTCATAATAGATTATTCCTTATTGAGGTGATGGGTAGAGATGCAGGTCATATTGCTTTAAATGCTGGAATTGGCGCTGGTGCAGAAGAAATTTTGATTCCTGAAGAAGATTTAGGATTAGAACGATTGTTGGATTCCCTTAAAAAAAGTAAAGCAGCAGGAAAATCATCTAGTATAGTTGTTATTGCAGAAGGAGATAAAATTGGTAAAAGTGTTTTTGAACTTAAAGATTATGTCGAATCAAATTTTCCAGAGTATGATGTTAGAGTTTCAGTACTTGGGCACATGCAAAGAGGAGGTTCTCCATCCTGTTTTGATAGGGTTTTGGCAAGTAGGTTAGGGGTCAAAGCAGTAGAATCTTTATTAGAAGGAAAATCAAATTATATGGCTGGTTTGTTATGTGATAAAATTACATTAACTCCTTTAGAACAAGCCATAAAAGGCAATTCAGAAATAGACAAAGAACTATTGCGTGTTTCGGATATTGTATCTATATAAAATACCATTTAAGGTTTAAGGTTTGATATATGAAAACCGCAAACTCGAAATGTAAAAAC
>CANEXR010000102.1 GCA_947443815.1 Flavobacteriaceae bacterium
AGTAATAAATCCTCAAAATCAGACATCAGGAAACTACAAATTGCCACATCATCAGAAAGAACTTTAGCATATTCATTACTTTGACCGTCAGTTTCCAAAGTCAATTCTCCAAACAAATCTCCTTTTTGAATTATATCTTTAATCGTTTCGTTCCCTTCTTCATCGACCTCCACAATTTTGATATTTCCTTTTTTTAGTAAAAAAATTCTAGGCAAATCCGAAGAGGAGAAATAAATAATTTCCCCTTTTTGTGCTTTTTTAAAACCCGTAATAATACACAATTGCTTGATTTGTCCAAAACTCAAGGTGCTAAACAGCTTATGATCACGCAAATACCAATATTTTAATTCTTCATACATTACACTACTTGTTTAGGTAAATGTAGCCTTTTTTAAAATAAAAAACCATTAGTGTATTATGTTTCATAAGTTTTTTTGGACTTATAAAGTATAATGCGCTAATGGTTTTGAAATCTTTTTACCTAATACTATAAGACTAGTGTTCTAGAAATTACAATGCGTTGAATTTCTGAAGTCCCTTCATATATCTGAGTAATTTTAGCATCACGCATCATTCTTTCTACATGATATTCAGCCACATAGCCATTTCCGCCATGAATTTGAACCGCTTCAATTGTAGTATCCATAGCCGTTTGCGAAGCAAATAATTTTGCCATAGCCCCAGATTGAGAAATATCTTTCCCCTCATCTTTTTCTGAAGCTGCCTTTAAACACAACATTTTAGCAGCCATAATTTGAGTTGCCATATCGGCTAATTTGAATGCAATCGCTTGGTGTTTGAAAATTTCTTTTCCAAAAGCTTTTCGCTCTTGCGAATATTTCAAAGCTAATTCATAGGCTCCAGTTGCTATCCCTAATGCTTGCGAGGCGATACCAATTCTTCCGCCATTTAAAACAGCCATTGCAAAATTAAAACCAAATCCATCTGCTCCAATTCGGTTTTCTTTTGGAACTTTAACATCGGTAAACATCAATGAGTGCGTATCTGATCCGCGAATTCCCATTTTCTTTTCTTTAACCCCAATTTCAAAACCAGCCCATCCTTTTTCAACAATAAAAGCATTGATACCTTTATGTCCTTTTTCGACATCTGTTTGTGCCATAACTATATATGTCGATGCCGAAGATCCGTTTGTAATCCAGTTTTTTGTTCCGTTTAACAAATAATAGTCGCCTTTGTCAATAGCAGTTGTTTTTTGCGAAGTGGCATCAGAGCCCGCTTCTGGTTCCGACAAACAAAATGCCCCAATGACATCCCCTTTTGCTAAGGGTATTAAATATTTTATTTTTTGTTCCTCATTACAATATTTTTCTAAGCCAGCACAAACAAGTGAATTATTAACCGACATAATAACGGCTGATGAAGCATCAATTTTTGCAATTTCGGTAATGGCTAAAACATAAGAAATGCTATCAAGACCAGAGCCACCGTATTTTGGATCTACCATCATCCCCAAGAAACCTAGCTCCGCCATTTTTTTGACTTGCTCAGTTGGAAATTTTGAAAATTCGTCCCTTTCTATTACACCAGGCAACAATTCGGTTTGAGCAAAATCTCTTGCAGCTTGTTGAATCATTAAATGCTCTTCGGTTAGATTAAAATCCATATTTTTATTGTAAATTAAATGTTCTTAAATTTGCAGCCAAAAGTAATTATTAAATATCAAATTTCAAACGATTTCGTAATTTTAGCCCATGTCAAAAAAAAAGTACAATAGTATTGGTATAATGTCTGGAACTTCGCTAGATGGTATCGATTTATCACACATAGCGTTTACGGTCGAAAACAACAAATGGGAATTTCAAATCTTGGAATCTGAAACCGTTTCTTATCCTCTCGATTGGTTAAATAAACTAAAAATAGCCGTTGGTTTTTCGGCTGAGGAACTCCAAAGACTAAATCAAGATTACACGCAATTCTTGGCTATTGTCATTTCGGGTTTTATAAAAAAGCATGCCCTAAAAAATTTAGATGCTGTTTGTTCCCATGGCCACACCATCTTGCACCAACCACAAAACGGTTTTACATTACAAATTGGTAATTTACCTGAACTAGCAACTTTGATTCAGCAAACCGTCGTTTGTGATTTCAGAGTTCAGGATGTTCAAATGGGAGGACAAGGCGCACCTTTAGTTCCAATTGGAGATCAAATTTTATTTTCACAATATGATTACTGTATGAATTTAGGTGGTTTTTCGAATGTTTCTTTTGAACAAAACAGCCAACGAATTGCTTTTGATATTTCACCCGTAAATACCGTTTTGAATTTTTATGCCAACCAATTAGGATTTGATTATGACAATAAAGGAATCATTTCCAAAACAGGAAAAATCAATACCATTTTATTAAACCAACTCAATTCTTTGGATTTTTATACAAAAACATATCCTAAATCATTAGGTTTTGAATTTGTAAAAGAAACTATTTTGCCACTAATTGAAACTTTTTTAATACCCATTGAAGATAAATTGGGAACATTCACAGAACATATAGCGTACCAAATTGCATTGGCATTGCCTCGTAAAAAAGGGAGTCTTTTGATTACTGGCGGTGGTGCTTATAATGATTTTCTAATAGAACGCATCCAACACTATTTGCCCGAAATGCAAATTATTATTCCCGAAAAAAAGATTTTAGAATATAAAGAAGCACTACTATTTGCATTTCTTGGTATTTTAAAATTACGAAATGAAGTTAATGTTTTGAGTAGTGTAACAGGCGCAAAAATGAATCATAGTTCCGGTTACATCTATCTACCAAAATAATTATTAAAATACATAATTCGCAGTATTCTTTTCATATATTTGCCAAAATTATACATATCGCAATAAATGAAAGACTTATTGAAGAAATTCGAAAACAAAACTCCAGAAATAATTTTCAATTGGAAAGATTCTGAAACCGAAGCTGAAGGCTGGACCGTCATCAATTCTCTTCGTGGTGGTGCTGCAGGCGGTGGAACCCGAATGAGAAAAGGCTTAGATATGAATGAAGTTTTATCATTGGCCAAAACCATGGAAGTTAAATTTTCTGTTTCAGGCCCTGCGATTGGTGGTGCAAAATCAGGTATTAATTTTGACCCAAATGATCCTAGAAAAAAAGGGGTTTTGCAACGTTGGTACAAGGCCGTTTCTCCATTATTAAAAAGTTATTATGGGACAGGCGGCGATTTGAATGTTGATGAAATTCATGAAGTGATTCCAATGACCGAAGAATGTGGTGTTTGGCATCCGCAAGAAGGGGTTTTTAATGGGCATTTCAAACCAACCGAAGCAGATAAAATCAATAGAATTGGGCAGTTGCGCCAAGGCGTTGTTAAAGTAATTGAAAATCCTAAATTTTCGCCAGATGTAACTCGCAAATATACTGTTGCTGATATGATTACTGGTTATGGAGTTGCGGAAGCTGTTCGTCATTATTATACGCTTTATGGAGGTACTGTAAAAGGAAAAAAAGCTATTGTACAAGGTTTTGGAAATGTAGGTTCGGCAGCTGCTTTTTACTTAGCAGAAATGGGGGCAAAAATCATCGGTATTATAGACAGAGATGGCGGATTAATTAATGAAGATGGATTTTCTTTCGAAGAGATAAAAGCATTGTTTTTAGCTAAAGATGGTAATCAATTAGTAGCTAAAGACATGATACCTTTTGCCGAAATCAATGAAAAAATTTGGACAATTGGAGCCGAAATTTTCACACCTTGTGCTGCCTCACGATTAGTGGCACAATCTCAAATTGATCGTTTAATTGAAAATGGACTTGAAGTGATTTCTTGTGGTGCCAATGTGCCTTTTGCGGATACCGAAATCTTTTTTGGCTCTATTATGGAGCATGTAGATCATAAGGTAAGTTTAATTCCAGACTTTATTTCAAATTGTGGTATGGCTAGAGTTTTTGCTTATTTTATGGAAAAGAAAGTACAAATGACAGATGAAGCTATCTTTTTGGACACTTCTGAAACTATCAGGAAAGCCATAGAAAAAGCACATACTTTAAATCCTTCGAAAACAAATATTAGCGCCACCGCTTTTGAGATTGCATTAAAGCAACTTACATAACAAAACAAACTTAGCATTAGAAAGGGATTATGCAGATTATTAAAATCTGTGTAATCCCTTTTCTCTGTTGACAATTTTTAGTACATTTCAACGTTTTTATTGGTACACCTTAAAATTTATAATTCGAAATGAGTTTTACTATTTCATCTGATCAAAAAAAATCATTAGCACTCTCTATACTGCTCTATGCTAGCTTTTTATTGCTGTTGTTTTTTATCCGCTTTTGGCCTCCTTCCAACTTGGAGCAATTGACCGGTGGTGGCGGCGGTGGTGGCGTTACAGTAAATTTTGGCGATAGTGATTTGGGTTCAGGAGCCAATTATAAAAGTGAGGTCTTGGAAATAAAAAACCAAACCAAACAAACGCCCACAAAATCAGTCCCTGAAGAAGCTATTTTATCTCAGGAAAACAGTACCGAAGAAAGTGTAGTTATCCCTCAAAAAGAAAAAACTAAAAAACCAACAGTTGCTATAAAAGAAGAAACAAAGCCTGTGGTTGTAAAACCGAAGGTTTCAAACAACACGAATGATGCATTATCGAGTATTTTAAAAGGTTCTAATAAAGGGGGTGATGGTGATGATAAAACAGCTGGGAACAAAGGAAAATCTAATGGCAGTTTAGGCACAAATGGTTATTCTGGAACCGGTGGCTCAGGCGGCGGCACGGGTGGCGGAAATGGTACTGGTAACGGAATAGGTACTGGAAGCGGTTATGGCGCTGGAAATGGTGGAGGGTCTGGTGGTGGAAGTGGCTATTCATTAGGAAACAGAAAAGCGATTTCTAAACCTAAACCTAACAGTGAGTGTAGTGATGAAACGGGAATAGTGGTAGTAGAGATAACAGTTGATAAAAATGGCAATACGCTTAGCGCAGTTCCAGGAATAAGAGGCACTACAATTACAGCAAAATGCTTAAAAGACCAAGCAAAAATGGCGGCTATGAATACCAAATGGAGTGCTAGCAGTGATGCTGCTGAAAAGCAAGTTGGCAAGATTATTTATAATTTCAATGTCAATTAAAGAACTGGAATACCTACTTATTATAGGAATTAAATTAACAGAAAATGCCTTGATCTCAAGGCATTTTTTTTGTTTTATATGTTTTGTATATTCTATTTTCTTGGTATTTGCAGGGTTTGTGTGAGGGATAGGAGCAAGTACCGAAGTACTGCGGATAGCCCGACCGCAATAGAAAAAGGGGCGCAATCCGTATGATGTTGATTAGCCCCTTTTTTCTATTGGGGTCACACCCAAAGGAGGTTAATTGCTGAATATTTTTTATTTGGGACTGGTGGCTATGACGAACTTTAGGTTGTTCTTCACTCCTATTTGCAAAACATCGACTAGGTCTTGCACTTGTAGATTAAACGGAATTCGGACAATAACGGTTTGGTCTTTTTCGGTGCTAATTTTTGACATCAGAGTGGTTTCTAGTGCTTCGAAAGGGACTTCTTGTTTGTCGAGATAGAATTTTTTGTCTTCGGTTACAGACAAGCTAATGTATTGCTTATTGGTTTTCTCATTGGATTTTGCCTTCGGCAATGTCATTTTTATAACATTTGGATTGGCAAGAGTGGATATAATAAGAAAAAATAATAGCAAAAAAAACATAATATCGCTCAATGAAGAAGTGGCTACTTCGGCATGAAATCTTCTTTTTCGTTTTATAGACATACTTAGGATCTTTGAATAATATTCACAAATTCTAAAATTTGTTTTTGAATTTTTAAGGCAAAATTATCAATTTTTCCGTTTAATAAATGGTAGGCACTGTAGGCAATAATCCCGACAATTAGACCGGAGCCGCTGCTAATCATTTTTTCGTATAAACCTCCTGAGATGTTTCCAATACTGATGTTTTCGGTTACGGAAATGCTGTAAAATATTTTTATAACTCCCGATATAGTTCCGATAAATCCTAATGTTGGGGCAATACCTGCTATGAGTCCAAGATGCCCGAGGTGTTTTTCCATTTCGCCAATTTCGATATCTGCGGCACGATCCATATTGGATTCGATTTCGGCAATGGGTCTTCCAATGACAAGAATTCCTTCTTTGATAATATTTCCAGAGGCAGAATTGCTTCTTTCGGCAATTGTTCTGGCTAAATCTAACTTGCCTGAATTGAGGGTATCTCTAATATCATGCATCAATTTGGCATCAATTTTTGAAGCTTTATGAATGTACAAATAGCGCTCGATGATGACATAAAAAGTGTAAAATAAAAGAATGGAAATTGGGATTAGGAAGAAACCTCCTTTAAAAATAAATTCCAAAACAGAGATTTCGGTATTTGGGGCTATTTTTTCGATAACTACGTTTGACGCAGCGTTTGTAATTGTGTCGGCTTGTAATTGTATACTACTAAACATATATTATTATTGATTTTTAATCATTAATTTTAAAAATTATTTCAATTTTGCAATAAAGATACTTTTCGATCTAATAGTAAACTAAAAAAATCGAAAAATATTTTAAACATCTCTTATTTTATTCAAAAAATGAACTATCAAGAAACTACAAATTGGTTATTTAGTCAACTCCCGATGTACCAACTTCAGGGTGCTTCGGCTTATAAAAAGGATTTAACCAATACTCATATATTACTGCAGCATCTTGATAATCCACAAGCCCATTTGAAGTGCATTCACGTAGCAGGAACGAACGGAAAAGGATCGACTTCGCATATGTTGGCTTCTATTCTGCAAGAAGCGGGTTATAAGGTTGGATTGTATACTTCACCGCATTTGAAGGATTTTAGAGAGCGTATCAGGATTAATGGAGTTGAAATTTCTGAACGATTTGTCTGTGATTTTGTTAATCAGCATAGAGTTTTTTTTGAGGCCAATGACATGAGTTTTTTTGAAATGACAGTGGGTTTGGCTTTTGATTATTTTGCAAAAGAAAAAGTGGATATTGCAATTATTGAGGTAGGAATGGGCGGGAGATTAGATGCTACCAATGTTATTACGCCCCTTATTTCCGTTATTACTAATATTGGATTAGACCACACACAGTTTCTTGGTACTACATTAGCTGCAGTTGCTTCCGAAAAAGCGGGAATTATAAAACCTGGAATTCCTGTAGTAATTGGGGAATATACGGAAGAAACAAAAACTGTTTTTTTAGAAAAAGCTAAGGAATGTAATTCGAAAATTTACTTTGCTTCGGATTTGATTTCAGAGACGTTTAGTTCTGATTTAATTGGAGATTATCAATTGCATAACAAGAAAACGGTACTTCAAACCATTTCAGTATTAAATGCCCAAAAAGAATTCACTGTTTTTCAGGAAGACCTAAAATCTGGTTTCTTGCGAGTGGTCAAAAACACGGGGCTTCAAGGCAGATGGCAGCAATTAGGGTTGTTCCCGAAAATTATTTGCGACACAGCCCATAACAAAAATGGATTGGAAATCGTTCTGAATCAAATTCAAAAAGAAACTTTCGAAACGCTACATATCATATTAGGTGTTGTCAATGATAAAGATTTAGACGAGGTATTGCCATTATTCCCTAAAAAAGCAATCTATTATTTTTGCAAACCAAATATTCCTAGAGGATTGGATGCTGTTTTATTACAAAAAGAAGCAGAGAAGCACCATCTCAAAGGCACTATATACAACTCTGTATCAGAAGCTTATGACGCTGCTCAGAATAATGCTACAAAAGAAGATTTTATTTTTGTAGGAGGAAGTACTTTTGTTGTAGCTGAATTACCTTTAAATAAAGGGATTTAAATTAGCCTCGCTTTTTTTTAATAAAAAAATACTTGTTTTTTATAACGTATTGATTTATAATGTTTTAAATTTAATGTTCATTTTTAATCAATTAACCATTAAATTATTAAACTATTATGAAAAACTCACGTAATTTAGTGTACGGAATGTTCATTTTAACATTCCTATTGAGTATTACTAGTAATGCTCAGGAAGAACCAAAACCTGTATTTATTACAGTTACCACCTTACATCGAAATTTAGATTCTGATGGAAAAGATTGGAAAAAGACGGAGCAGGAATATTTTGACAAAGTTACCAGCAAGAATGATTTGATAATAGGATCCGAAATCCTCAATCATTATTACACGGCCAACAGTACTGAAATATTGCATGTTTCTGTTTTTAAAACTTGGGAAGATATTGAAAAATCGAATGCCATAACTGATGAATTAATCATGAAAGCATGGCCCGATGAAAAAGAAAGAAATGCTTTTTTTGAAAAATACAACAGTTATTATTCTACAATGCATTCGGACGAAATTTACAATTCGGTTTTAACAGCCAAAGAATTTAAACCAACTTCAAAAGAGCCAATGATTGTTTATATTCGTAAATCTCAAATGTCAATGAGTGGAAATGGCAAAGGACTGAAGGAATTCAATGAAAAAATCACCATGAATAATCCTTACATCAAAGGATATTATCCACACCGACATGCTTGGGGAGCTGACAGTCGAGATTTTCTTGAAGCTTTCTATTATGATTCTTTGGCTGATTTAGAAAAATCATTTGATAAGGATAATGAACTCATAAAAGCTGCTTGGCCCAAAGAAGAGGAAAGAAAAGTGTTTTTTGACAATTTAGATAAAATTTTTACAGGAATTCATGGTGATTACATTTACCATAACATGCCTACATTATCTAAGTAAAAAACGAAATTATCAAATAAATCTAGTTTAGGATTCTAGACTGGATTTATTTGATACTTTTTTTTAAATTCTAATAAATTAGAATTCAACAACATAAAAGAAACATCATCTAAAATAGTTAAATTTCATTCAAAATATTTTGCGTAAGCAAAAAACTAGTCTATATTTGCACTCGCAATTAGGGCGATTAGCTCAGCTGGTTCAGAGCACCTCGTTTACACCGAGGGGGTCGGGGGTTCGAACCCCTCATCGCCCACAA